>CAZBBZ010000006.1:0-14782 GCA_964489925.1 uncultured Rhodobacterales bacterium | reverse complement strand
TTTGCACCGCAAACCGGCAGAGCTGTCCGGCGGGCAGCGGCAACGCGTTGCTTTGGCCCGTGCGATTGTGCGCGAGCCTAATGTTTTTTTGATGGACGAACCCCTGTCCAACTTGGATGCAAAACTGCGGGTGTCGACGCGCGCGCAGATCAAGAACCTGTCCCATGAATTGGCGGTGACGACGATCTATGTGACCCATGACCAGATCGAGGCGATGACGCTGGCGGATCGGGTTGTGGTGATGAAGCAAGGGATCGTGCAACAGGTTGGCACCCCGACCGAAATTTATGATCGACCCGCAAATGCCTTTGTTGCGAGTTTCATCGGCAATCCGGCGATGAACCTGATTGACGGTGACATCAGGGGCGGCGTTTTTGAAGCCGACAAAGTGTCGATCCCCGGACTGAACGCGCCCGATGGTCCTGTGACCTTGGGCTTTCGCGCCGAAGATGCCGAAGTGAGCGCCAGCGCGGGCCAGATCAATGCGCCGATTTATACCATGGAACTTTTGGGCGATGCGACGATGGTATCGGTTCGCATTGGCGGCGCTTTGGTGTCGGTGAAGGCCGACAAAACTTATCGCGCGAAAATCCACGAAGCGGTCTCGATGCAGATTGCCACAGAACACTGCCACCTCTTTGATCGAAAGACGGGGGAACGTGTTGGGGGATAGCCCCCACAAATTTGCCGCACACCAAAAAAGGGTACGCGGTTTTTACAGTGCGTGTTTGCAAGGCGCACTGGCCAACAGGAAACGGGAGAATGAAATGTTTCTGAAAAAATTTGCTATCGCAGGAGCTATTGCTGGTCTGATGGGCACAGCGGCTTTTGCACAGGATTGTGGCCCGGCGGGTCAGTCCGTTCGCGTCTTGGGGTCTGATTTCCCGGCCATTCAAGCGGTTTCAGGTGCGGCACAAGCCAATTGCGCGGCAGGTGCGGGCGAATTCACGGTTTCGCTCAAAGACAACACACGTGACATCATGAACCAAGCGCTGACGCCGAACCCGGCGGAATATACCAGCGTGATCGTGGCCAATTCGACCCTGACCCAGCTGATGAACGACGATCTGGTGCGTCCATTGAATGATCTGGTTGAAAAATACGGTGCGAACCTGAAGCCAAATCAGCTGATTACGATTGATGGCAAGGTGATGGCGGTGGCGTTTATGGCCAACTCGCAGCACTTGTTCTCGCGCAAGGATGTGTTGGAAGAAGCCGGTGTTGAAGGCATCCCTGCCACGGTGGAAGACGTGATCGCGGCGGCGGAAAAAATCCGTGCGGCTGGCATCATGGAGCATCCTATCGTGATGAACATGAAAGTGGGCTGGAACGTGGGCGAGGTGTTCAACCTGTTTTACTTCGCACATGGTGGTGAGTTGTTTGAGCCGGGCACGGCTGTGCCAAGCGTGAACAATGCAACCGGTGTGGCGGCCCTGAACTCGATCAAATCTTTGGTGGAATTTTCCCACCCCGATCACCTGAGCCAAGCTTCAAATGAAACCCAAGCGATTTGGGAAGCAGGTCAAGCCGCTCTTGGCATCATGTGGGGCTCACGCGGTGGCGCGATCCTTGATGATGAGGGTGCCACTGATGCGGTGCGTGCAAACACAGTGCTGTCAGCCGCGCCTACGGTTGCGGGTGGCTCTACGCCTGCGGCGACCCTGTGGTGGGACGGTGTGACGATTGCCAAAAACGTATCTGACGCAGAAGCCGAGGCGACCTTTGCCGCCCTGATGAGCGCCTTGAATGCGGATATGGTCATGGCCAACAACGATGCCGCGATTTGGCTGATCGATGGCTTTAAGCCCGGCCCTGCGGCGGCTGGTGTGTCGGCAACGGCGGCTGGCGGTGCCAAGCCTTATCCAATGATCCCTTACGCTGGTTTGATGCACAATGCACTCGGCGCGGAATTGGTGGATTTCTACAAAGGCACAGAAAGCGCCGAAGACGCTTTGGCTGATGTGGAAGCGGCTTACATCGAAGCGGCCAAAGAAGCCGGCTTTTTGAACTAAGCACCTTTGGGGGGGCTGTTGTTGCCCCCCCTTTTTCCTTGATTGCTGCAGGATTGAAACGAGACGCACGCGATGAAACACCGTACATTTTTCTGGTTCATCCTGCCCACGCTTAGCGCGATGATCCTGTTCATTGCGCTGCCCATTGTTTCGGTGTTCATCCAGTCGTTGTTTATCGAGCATGAACAGGTGTTGATCGAATCCGAAAGCTGCGGGCCGTTTGGCTGCACACAGACGACCTCGATTGATGCAGAAGCCACAGCCGCCTTGCGCGAAGATCAGCCCTTGGGTCGGTTCAACGGGATAAAAACCTATACCAACCGCGCGCATCTGGCCCTTGGTGAGGTGGGCGAGGCTTGGCGCAGCACAGATAGCCTTAGCGCCTTTGTGGACGAGGTTATGGACCTGCCGTTTTACAAAGCGCTGATTTTTACGCTGACTTATACGCTGGTGGTCACGCCGCTGGTGATTATCCTTGGTCTGGCGGTTGCTTTGGGCGTGAATAGGCTGCCCAAGATGATTAAGGGGCCGTCGATTTTTATCTCACTTCTGCCGTTCCTTGTGACGCCTTTGGTCGGCTCGCTGATCCTGTTTTGGATGGTGGATGGGGATGGAATTATCGGCGCGACGCTGCAGATCCTGTTTGATGATCCGGCCCTTAGCCTGAAGGCGTCAACGTCGCTGACGTGGATTATGCTGATGGTTTATGGGGTCTGGCACACGCTGCCCTTTAGTTTCATCACCTTTTATGCGGGGCTTCAAACCGTGCCCCAAGACACGATTGAGGCGGCACAAATTGATGGCGCGTCCAAATGGCAAGCCATGCGCCATGTGGTGGTGCCGCATCTGATGCCGCTGGTGTCATTTGTGACCTTGATGTTGTTGATGGATAATTTTCGGGTCTTTGAACCCATTGTCAGCTTTTCGGCGCAAGCCCATGCGACCTCGCTGAGTTGGTTTATCTATAACGATCTGCGCGAGGCGGGAAATCCGCTTTATGCTTCTGCCGGAGCCACCTCGATGCTGACGATTTTGGGTGTGGTGATCTTGCTCACGCCAGTTCTGATCCGCACGTGGCGCGACTTTAATCGGAAGGCGCACTGACATGGCCACCAAAGCGCAATCAAAGCTGACCCCGCTGACCGTCGTCACCTATGCGCTGGTCGGCTTATGGCTGATTATCGCCGCCTTTCCGTTCCTTTGGACCCTCTGGGGCAGCTTTAAGGTGCAGGCGGATTTCTTTTCCAAGGCCGATTGGACCAATGCGTTTTACGGCACCAACACGATCAAAGAAACCGGAGCCGCCTTTACCACCAAGGGCTATTACGGCGCTTGGGTGCAAGAAGAATTCTGGCGCAACGCGATCAACACTTTCGTGGTTGTGTTCTTTACGGTCACCATCTCGCTGACATTTGGCACATTGGGCGGCTACGCTTTGGCGCGCTCTGGCTTCAAATATGCGTTCTGGATTTTGATGGCGGCATTGGTGTTTCGCGCCATGCCCCACATCACGCTGGTTTCGGGCTATCTGCTGCCGTTTTTTGAATGGAACATCTGGGGGATCAAGCCGACGACCATCATCGTGTTGGTCGCGATCAACCAGCCGTTTACGCTTTGGATGCTGCATTCATTCTTTTTGAACATCCCCAAAGACATGGACGAAAGCGCTATGGTCGATGGCTGCACCCGGTTCCAAGCCTTCCGGCATGTGATTATTCCAGTGATGTGGCCCGGTGTGATTACCACGGGGCTATTTTCGTTCTTGCTCGCCTATAACGACTTTGCGGTCACGGCTATGTTGTTGAGCGAGGACAATGAAACCATCATTCCAGCCATCAACAGCTTTCTGGGCACCACACAGGTCGAGGGCAATGTGATGTTTGCGGTGGCGGCTGTGGTTTCGGCCACCGCGCCCTTGTTCGTTCTGATCCTGTTTTTCCAACGTCAAATCGTTTCCGGCCTGACGGCGGGGGCGGTGAAGGGATGAGACTATGAAGGGATCGCGCCCCGAACAGGCTGTACTGAGCCGTGATACGGATATGTCCAAAACCGCCGAGACCCGCGCGGTGATTGAGGGCATGGTGGATGGTCTGAATGATCATCGCATTGATGATATCGGCCAGTTTTTCTCGCAAGGGTTTCGCTGGATGGGCAATCAGGGGTGTGGCACGAAAACGGGTCTGAAAGAGTTTCAAGACAATTGGCAACGCCCGTTCCAAGCCGCGTTTTCAGATAAGGTTTGCATCGACGAGGCGCGGTTGTTCATGGGCGAATGGGCCGCCGCCTTTGGCCGCCAAGAAGCGACCCATTCGGGCGAGTTTCTGGGCATCGCGCCAACGGGCAAGCGGGTGGAAATCCGTTACATGGATTTTTGGAAAGTCGAGGACGGCAAGATCACGGATAATTGGGTGAATGTGGATTTTGCTCATGTGGCAGCCCAGCTTGGTGTTGATTTGTTCAAGGGTGAAGGCTGGGAAAAGTTCGACACAGGTGGGTCGAGCCCCACCGCAAAAAGCCAAGGCGCAGAACAAAGCAAAGATGGATAGACCATGAGCGATATACATGCCGCCAACCGCGCCGCACTCGATGCGCTGCGCCAAGCGCAGTTTAACTGGGATGATGGCGCGATCCGGTCCGCCCTTGGCCATATTGCCAGCGATGCGGTGTTCAAGCTGTCCCATCCGTTTGGCGAAATTCAGGGCGGCGAGGCCTTTTTTGAACAGGCGTTGTCGGTTCTGCGCGCGTCCTGGCCGGATGTAGAGCGTCGAGACTGGATCGTCATGGCAGGTGCGGATGAACATGGGGCCGATTGGGTCGGATGCGGCGGGCATTTTATCGGCACGTTTTGCGCGCCGTTCCTCGACATCCCCCCCACCGGGCATCTGACGCATATGCGGTTCCATGAGTTTTACCGCTTTGAAGACGGCAAAGTGACGGAATACCAAGCGATTTGGGACGTGCCAGAGGTGATGATGCAGGCAGGCGCTTGGCCTATGGCACCCTCCCTTGGTGTTGAGTTCTGTATTCCCGGCCCGGCTTCGGGCGATGGATTGATCCGGGCGGCGCGCGATGAAGCTGCGAGCCGGGCCAGCCAAGAGCTGATTGTTGAAATGCTCAACTATATGAAAAAGCACCCCAGCCAAGGCGGGCCAGAGGTGATGGAAATGCCGCGGTTCTGGCATGATACGATGAACTGGTATGGGCCTGCGGGCATCGGCACCTCGCGCGGGATTCAGGGGTTTCGCAATTGGCACCAAATCCCGTTTCTAAACGCTATGCCGGATCGCGGGCTGAAAGCGGCGGAGATCACTTATCACTTCTTTGGGGATAACAATTATTGCGCGGTCACGGGCTGGCCCAACATGATCCAGACGGTGACCCATGATGGCTGGATGGGCTTGGCGCCTGCGGGCAAGGAAATTTCCATGCGCTCGCTTGATTTCTGGCGCATGGAGGACGGCAAGATCCGCGAAAACTGGGTGATGGTGGATATTCTGGACGCCTATCGGCAGTTGGGCGTGGATGTGTTCGCCCGCCTGCGCGAATTCAACAAGGCCCGCGTGCCGGGCAATGTGCCGTTCCCGGTGGGGGACACTTGATGCGAACCGGGCAAGCCAAATGAGTACGCGTGTGACAGCCGCAACGGTGGCAGAGCGTGCGGGGGTATCCCAGTCTGCGGTTAGTCGTGTGTTCACGCCCGGCGCCTCGGCCAGCGATCGCACAACGCAAAAAGTCCGCAAGGCTGCGAGCGAACTGGGCTATCGCCCCAATGTGCTGGCCCGCGCGATGGTGTCGGGCAAAAGCCGCATGATTGGCGTGGTCGTGGCGTATCTTGAAAACCATTTTTACCCCGAAGCGCTGGAAAAACTGTCCAATGAATTACAAGCGCGGGGCTATCATGTGCTGGTCTTTATGGCCTCGCAAAACGCGGGCAACATCGATGATGTGGTTGACGAAATTCTCGACTATCAAGTGGATGGGATTATCGCGGCCTCTGTTGCTATGTCCTCTGATCTGACAGAGCGGTGCCGCGCGGCAGGCGTGCCGATTGTGCTGTTTAACCGCAGCCAAGACGGGGACAAAATTTCAGCGGTGACATCCGACAATATGGCAGGCGGGCGCAAGGTGGCGGAATTTTTGCTGGCCGCCGGGCACTGCAAAATCGGCTATATCGCCGGATGGGAAGGCGCATCAACCCAGCGAGATCGCGAGGCGGGGTTTTTGAGCGCTTTGCGCGGCGCAGGACAAAAGTTGCACAAGCGGGCCAACGGCAATTTTCATATCGAACAAGCCCGCGACGCGGCGCGTCAGATGTTTGCCAATGACCCGCCCGATGCCGTGTTTGTGGCCAATGACCATATGGCCTTTGCCGTGATGGATGTGGCGCGCTTTGAGCTTGGCTTGCGCATTCCGGGCGATGTGTCGGTGGTTGGCTATGACGATGTGCCTTTGGCCGCTTGGCCTGCCTATAACCTGACAACCATGCGCCAACCCGCCAATCGCATGGTCAGCCGCACAATCGACATTTTGCTACAGAAAATAGACGGCAGCGTTTTTGAGCCGCAGCAGGTTCGCATTGATGGTCCCCTGATTGTGCGCGGCTCGGCCCGCGTGCCGCAAGGATGGGACGCAAACAGCTGTGCGATAGACCAAGAAGGATTACGTCAATGAAAGGGTTTGACCCGAAGTTCACGGATTTTCCCGATTATATTGTTGGGATCACCAAAGAGATTTGGGAAGATCGCGGCATCGCGACCTTGCACCAATATTACGCTCCTGACATCATCGTGCGCTCGCCCGCGTCAGTGGTGCAAGGCAATGAGGGTGTGATCGCCGCGACCATGGCGACGCTGGCCGAGTTTCCCGACCGCACCTTGTTTGGAGAAGACGTGATTTGGTCCGGCACGCCAGAGACAGGCATGCTGTCATCGCATCGTCTCCATTCAACGGCGGTGCACGCGCGCCCCGGCGTTTATGGCGCGCCCACGGGCAAGAAACTGCACTACCGGATCATCGCGGATTGTCATGCGATTAACAATCAGATCGACGACGAATGGCTGATCCGCGACCAAGGTGCGATCGTGCGTCAACTGGGAATTGATCCAAAAGATTTTGCCCGCGATCTGATTGCGCGCGAAGGCGGCCCCGAGAATTGTGTGGCCCCCTATACCCCTGCCAATGATATTGCCGGCCCCTACAAAGGCACGGGCAATGACAACGAATGGGGCGCGCGCTACGGGGATATTTTGACCCGGATAATGGGCGCTGATTTCACTGTGATCCCGCAAGAATACGACCGGGCAGCCAATCTGGAATACCCCGGCGGGGTGTCCGCTCTGAGCCATGAGGGGGCGGATCAGTTTTGGATGGGCCTGCGCGCCAGCTTTCCCAATGCCACGTTCAAAATCGAGCATATCATTGGCCGCGATGACCCGATGATGCCGCCCCGTGCGGCGCTGCGCTGGAGCTTACAAGGCAAGCATGATGGCTGGGGGGCTTTTGGCACGCCCACGGGGGCGGAGGTCTTTGTCCTCGGCCTGTGCCATGCGGAATTTGGGGCGCTGATTACGGGCAGGCCGAAGCTGCGCCGTGAATGGGTGGTTTTCGATGAAACCGCTGTGTGGAAACAAATCCTGCTACAAACCGGTGAGCTTTGATATGACCGATCTGACCTCTCGTATCGTGCGTTATGGTGACCTGAAACCGTGTAAAACGGCCTTTATTGATGCGCATACACCCGGCTCTGACCAGAAGGAAAACTTCACCATCATTGGTGGCGGTGTGTCCGAAAGCGCGGATCAGCATGTTCATATTAGCATCCCGCATGGTTTTAACATCGGGGCGGCGGGCCAACCGCCGAAATGCCGCAACTCGCTGCACGATCATCGCACGGCAGAGGTGTTTTTTGTGCTCTCTGGTCGTTGGCGGTTTTTCTGGGGGCGCTGGGGTGATGCGGGTGAGGTCACGCTTGAGCGGGGCGATATTATCAACATTCCCACAGGCATGTTTCGCGGGTTTGAAAATATCGGCACGGATTACGGAATGATTATGGCGATCCTTGGCGGGGATGATGCGGGGGGTGGCGTGATGTGGGCGCCCCAAGTGATCGAAGATGCCGCTGACCACGGGCTTGTATTGGCCGAGACAGGCAAGCTTTATAACGCACAAGAATTGCCCAAGGGGGTGAAGCCCATGCCCTTGATGGGTGCGGATGAACTAGCCAAACGAGCCGAGCCCACAACTGCGCAAGTGCTGCCCAATCATGTGGCGCGCTATTTGGACCTTGTGGCTTATGCGGATAAAACGCCTGCCAAGGTGATCGGGGAAACCGGGCTGTTGCGTGACAAGCCGGGGTTTGAGGTGGATTTCATCACCCGCGGCTCGTCAAGCGATGCCAAACACAGCCACGATCGACCGTCTGTTTTGATGCCCGTCACAGGCCATTGGCGCGTTGACTGGGAGGGTGGCAGCACCACGCTTGCCCCCGGCGATACCATGTCGATGCCAGAACATATCAAACATGCCGCCGTGCCGTCCATGACGGGGGATGCGGCCCTTTATCATATTATTGCGACCGATGATCCGGCGGGGCCGACTTGGTCCCCTGACACCTAAAGCGCAAACCACGAAACACAAAGGAAATGGCCAAATGTCCAAGATATTAGCGACCCATGTGGGTTCACTCCCCCGGACCCAAGAGGTTGTGGATTTCATTTTCGCGCGCGAGAACGACAAGCCGTTTGAGCAAGCCGCCTTTGATGCCTGTATGACTAAGGCGGTTGCGGAAACGGTCGCGCTGCAAAAAGAAGCGGGCGTTGATATTGTCAGCGACGGGGAAACCTCGAAAATTTCTTATGCGACTTATGTCAAAGATCGCTACACGGGTTTTGATGGGGACAGCCCGCGCAACGCGCCTGCTGACCTCAAGATGTTCCCCGGCTTTTTGCAACGGCTTGCCGATGATGGTGGCACGCCGAAATATGCGCGCCCCATGTGTGTGGGCGAGGTGCGTTCCAAAGGTCAGGGTGAGTTGCAAAAAGATATCGACAATCTGAAAGCGGCGATGGCCGAACATGGGGTTGAGCGGGGCTTTATGAATGCGGCCTCTCCGGGGGTGATTTCCTTGTTCTTACAGAATGATTTTTACCCCACACGGGACGCTTATTTGGCTGCTTTGGCGGATGCGATGAAGGCGGAATATGAAACGATTGTAGGGGCGGGACTGGATTTGCAACTCGATTGCCCCGATCTCGCATTATCGCGGCATATGTTGTTCAATGACCTAAGCGATGAGGAGTTCATCAAGGTCGCTGACATGCATGTGGAAGCGCTGAACCATGCGCTTGAAAACGTGCCAGCGGAAAAGGTTCGGGTGCATATTTGCTGGGGCAATTATGAGGGGCCGCATTGCTGTGACATCCCTATGGACAAAGTGTTCACGACGCTGATGTCCACCAAATCGCGCTATGTGCTGTTTGAAACCTCCAATCCGCGCCATGCCCATGAATGGACCACCTTCCGCGACCGCAAATCGGAAATTCCTGATGATAAAGTGCTGGTGCCCGGCGTGGTTGATACGACGACCAATTTTATCGAGCATCCTGACGTGGTGACCCAGCGCTTGGACCGGTTCACGCAAATCGTTGGCAAAGAGCGCGTTATCGCTGGCTCGGATTGTGGGTTTGGCACTTTTGCCGGGTTTGGCGCGGTTGATCCTGACATTGCCTATGCCAAGCTCGCCGCCCTTAGCCAAGGCGCGGCCCAAGCCTAACGCGCGCCGCCGTCAGGTCGAGATTTCTTTTGGCTGCGGCATTTGGCGGAACAGTATTTCACCTCGTCCCAGACCTTTTCCCATTTCTTGCGCCAAACGAACGGGCGGCCGCAGACCAAACAGGTTTTTTGTGGTAAGTCAGACTTTTTCATCACTATCCAACGCTTTGAAAAACCGCTGCGCATCCCGCGTGACGGCGTCATGTTTTTCCGGCCCCATGCGATCGAGCGTTTTGAACATGAACCCCATGCGAGGATTGCCGCGCAGCTGATCCGCGTTGCGCCCGATAAAGTCCCAGTACAGATAGTTGAACGGGCAAGCTTTTGGCCCGTTTTTGACCGAAACCTTGTAGGAACAGCGATCGCAGTAATTCGACATCTTTTTGATGTAAGCCCCGCTTGCCGCATAGGGTTTGGACGCCAAGACACCCCCATCCGCATAGAGCACCATGCCGCTGACGTTGGGCAGTTCGACCCATTCATAAGCATCCGCATAAACCAGCAAATACCATTCGTTCACCGCATCAGGCGCGATGCCCGCAAGCAGCGCGAAATTGCCCAGCACCATCAGCCGTTGGATGTGGTGTGCATAGGCGTTTTGCTTGGTTTCAAGCACCGCTTGGCGCAGGCAGTTCATTTGCGTGTCACCCGTCCAGTAAAAATCGGGCAAATTGCGCTGCGCGTTCAGGAAATTACTGTCTTTGTATGCGGGCATTTTCAGCCAATAAAGCCCGCGCACAAATTCGCGCCAGCCCAAAATTTGGCGAATAAAGCCCTCGACAGCGTTCAAAGGGGCTTGGCCGCTGCGATAGGCGGTTTCGGCGGCTTGGACACATTCCAGCGGGTCTAGCAAGCCGCAGTTGAGGTAAAGCGCGATGTGGCTGTGATACATCCACGGCTCGTCTTGGATCATGGCGTCTTGGTAATCGCCGAAAAACGCCAAGCGGGTGTCGATGAACAGGGTCAGAGCGTCAAGCGCATCCGCGCGCGTCACCCCGTAAGCAAAGGGGTCCAGATCGCCGAAATGATCTGGGAATTTTGCTGCGACCAGCGCCATGACCTCGACGGTGATTTGATCTGGCGCTTTGGCGAAACTGGGTGGGATTTTTAGCCCTTCTTTGGGCGGTTGGCGATTTTGGGCGTCGTAATTCCATTGCCCACCAGTGGGGCCGTCGTTATCCATCAAAACAGAATAACGCTTGCGCATTTCGCGGTAGAAAAACTCCATCCGCAGCTGTTTGCGCCCCTGCGCCCAATCCGCAAAGTCGTCTGGACTGGCAAGAAAGCGGTCATCAGGCAAAAGCTGCACCGGAAGGGTCAACAGGTCTGGCCAGCCTTCAAATTCCGTTAGCAAGCGATACTCGCCGGGGCTGGTGACGACAACTTCTGTGACGGGATGAGTTTGCAGCGCTCGCTGCACTTCTCCAAGCAAGGAGCCCGCGTTTTCAGGGTCATCATAGCGCGTGTAAATCACGGTTTTACCCTGCGCGGTCAGCTCTTGGGCAAAGTGGCGCATGGCGGAAAACAGAAAGGCGATTTTCTTTTTGTGGTGCTTTACATAGGTCGCCTCGGCGCGCACCTCGGCCATCAAGATCACATCGCCCGGCGCCCAATCGCGCAGCGATGACACGGCGGTACTGAGTTGATCGCCCAAGATTAGTCGAAGTTTCAAGGCAGGTCCGGTCTATTTGGGTGCGTTGATCGCAAAGTGAAAGCGGCGCGGGGGCGAGTGGAGTTGTGCGGTATACGGGTTTAGATGCGGATTTAGATCAATAAAAGCGGCGTCACTCACATTGAAGAACCCCGGCGGCACCCTAAGTAATTAAATATGGAAAAAGAGACTCAAACATCGGTTTTGTTTAACGCCAACTGCCCGGTCTGCAACTTTGAGATCCAGCACTATGTGCAGTATGCGGACAAAAACGGCTTGCCGATCCGGTTTGACGATTTGAACACGGATGCGCGCGAGGTTTGGGGGCTTGATGCGGATACGGCGGCGCGGCGGTTGTATGTGCTGCACGAGGGCAAACTGACCTCCGGCATCCCGGCCTTCCTTGTGTTATGGGCGCAAATGCCACGGTACAGATGGTTGGGTCGGATTGTTGGTTTGCCGCTTATCAAACAGGGCGCAAGCGCTGCTTATGACTATGTTTTGGCGCCGTTGATTTATCGCTGGCATTTGCGGCGCTTGAAAAAGCAAAACGCGCCAGCATCGCTCTGAACTTTGGCCTAGCCCGCGTTTGCATAGACGATTTCTGTTCCGGTTTCTTGGCAGCGGGCCTTGCAATCATCGGGGACTGTGAGATCCGTTATCACCGTTGAAATCCTGTCCATAGAGGCGATAAACACGGGCGCTTTTCGGTCGAATTTGGAATTGTCCGCGGCAAGCATCACATGTTCGCTTTGGCGCAAGATCGCTTGACTGACGCTGACCTCTTGCATGTCAAAATCCATGAGGTCCCCATTTTGCCGTAACGCCGAACAACCGATAACCGCATAATCAAACCGAAATTGTTGGATCGTTTTGCGGGCAATTTCTCCGATCAGGCCCCCATCTGCGCGGCGCAATTGCCCTCCGGTTACGACAACATCGACATTTTTGTTCGCGGATAAAATGCTTGCGATGTTCACGTTGTTTGTCACCACCAACAAACCCTCATGGGTCAGCAATTCGGTGGCGACCGCTTCGGTGGTGGTTCCGATGTTCAAAAATATCGCGCAGTCATTGGGGATCATGGCCGCGCAAGTGCGTGCGATGTCCACTTTGGACGGTTGGTTCAAAATACGCCGTTCGTTATAGGCGATGTTGACGGTGGTGGAGGGCAGGATGGCCCCGCCGTGTACCCGTTCTAAGTCGCCCGCATCAGAAAGTTCTGTTAGGTCCCGGCGGATGGTTTGTGGGGTGACACCGAAGTGATCGACCAGCCCATCGACAGTAACTTTGCCTTCGCGGCGCGCGATTGCAATGATCTCTGGTTTTCGAATCGTCAGTCCCAAGGGCCTGTACCTTTCGTTTTTGTTCGTTTTAGCGCAAATCCAACGAATGTCACGGTCGCCCATTGAGGCCGACTCAGTTTATCGCCCCACAAAGCCAGAATCTTGGGCCTTGAGTGATCAAGCCAGAAAGATAATATAACATAAAAACAGTGCCTTATACGATTTAGCGCCCAAACGAACATTATTCGCTTCCTTTTGTGATCGAAAATCGTCATTTCTAATGAACATCGCCGATAGAGCGATATTGGGAGGAAATATGAAGCCAGACTATGATCTTTTGATCATTGGCGGCGGCATCAATGGATGCGGCATTGCCAGAGATGCAGCCGGGCGCGGCCTGACTGTATGTCTGTCTGAAATGAACGATCTTGGATCGGCGACCTCTGCGTCCTCTACAAAACTGTTTCATGGCGGCTTGCGGTATTTGGAATATTTCGAATTTCGGCTGGTACGCGAAGCCTTGATCGAGCGGGAGAACCTGCTGCGCGCGATGCCCCATATTTCTTGGCCCATGCGGTTTGTTTTGCCCTACCACCACAGCATGCGGTTTGACACATCGACACCGACGTCCAAGCTTTTGGGATGGGTGATGCCTTGGATGAAAGGGCGCAGACCCGCTTGGCTGATCCGGCTGGGCTTGTTTTTATACGACCATTTGGGGGGGCGCAAAGTTTTGCCTGCGACCTCTAGCATCGCCTTGCGCAGTGCGCTTGAGGGGCAAGGGCTGAAGCCAAAGTTTGAAAAAGCCTATGAATACTCGGACTGCTGGGTCGAGGATTCCCGTCTGGTGGTGCTGAATGCGCGGGACGCGGAAAGGCGCGGTGCAGATATTCGAACCCGCTCGAAAGTTGTGGGCGCCGAAGTAATTGACGGGCATTGGCATGTGGACATGCAAGATACCACAACGGGCGCAAAGACGACCGTGAGTGCAAAAATGGTTGTAAATGCCGGTGGTCCTTGGGTGGGAGAGCTGTTGCGCCAAACCCTGCGTAGCAATTCAAAGGACGATGTGCGCCTTGTGCGTGGCAGCCATATCGTGACCAAAAAGCTGTTTGATCACGACAAATGCTACTTTTTCCAAGGCACCGATGGGCGCATCATTTTTGCCATTCCTTATGAGACAGATTTCACCCTGATCGGGACCACAGATCAAGACCATGACGAGCCGTCGACGCGCCCGGAATGCTCGCCCGAAGAACGGGATTATCTGATTGCCTTTATCAACGAATATCTGGCCGATCCGATTGGTGTTGATGATGTGGTTTGGTCCTATTCCGGGGTGCGGCCGCTTTATGATGATGGGGCAAGTTCGGCCACGGCAGCGACGCGCGATTATGTGTTGCGGCTGGAAACATCCCGCGGGGCGCCTGCGCTGAATGTCTTTGGCGGCAAGATCACAACCTACCGATGCCTTGCGGAAAGCGCGCTCGAAGAAATCGAGGCTGTGATGCCCGTTGCGGAAAAACCTTGGACGGCGGGCGTGGCCCTGCCCGGCGGAGATTTCGATGTGAGCGGCGTTGATCGGCTGGTGGCTGACGCCAAGCAACGCTTTTCGTTTTTGACAGACCGCTGGGCGCTGCGGCTTGTGCGCGCCTATGGGACAGAGGTTGCGGAGGCCTTGGCAAACGCCGAGGATCGCGCGGCACTTGGCAAAGATTTTGGTGCTGACCTGTTTCAGGTGGAAGTCGAATGGCTGATGAAAAACGAATACGCACAAAGCGCTGAAGATGTGGTTTGGCGGCGCAGCAAACTGGGCCTGCGTCTAAGCCACACACAAATCAGCGTCTTGGATGAGTGGATGAAAGATCAGCTGCGCGCGCAGGTTCGTGCGGCAGCGCAATAAGGGCCTCGTTGAGGGCTGATTGAGGGATAACGGAACATGACGTTAGAATTAAAAGGCGTTTCAAAATCGGTGGAGGGGGCGGTGCATATCCACCCCACGGATTTGACGCTGGAAAAGGGCACGATGAATGTTCTTTTGGGCCCGACGTTGTCTGGAAAAA
>CAZBBZ010000005.1:0-22871 GCA_964489925.1 uncultured Rhodobacterales bacterium | reverse complement strand
ACCAAAGGCGGGCCGTCGATCCGCAAAGGTGGGCCAAACCCCTCGTCATCGCTTTTGCGCTTGGGCAACGCGACGTGCGTGATTGACTGCGGCGTTGGCGTGGTGCGTGCGGTTGTTGAGGCGGGCACACCGCTGACGGAGATTGATGCGATCTTCATCACGCATTTGCATTCGGATCATCTGCTGGATTTGGGTCCGCTGCTTTATACGGCTTGGACCTCGGGGCTGGATCACCCGATTGAGGTCTTTGGCCCAGAGGGTATCTGGGCCTATTGGGACGGTTTTTTGCAATCCATGTCGTTTGACCACAGCATTCGCACCGCAGACGAAAAACGCGCGGGCATTGGCGATCTGGTTAAAATCACCGCCTATGGGGAAGGCACGGTCGGCACGGTCAATGACCTAAGCGTCACGGCGCTGCGGGTGGATCATCCTCCGGTCGAACATTGCTACGCCCTGCGGTTTGAAGCCTTTGACCGCGTGGTCGTTTTTTCTGGCGATACTTGTTATTTCCCGCCGCTTGCCCGTTTTGCGGCCCATGCGGATGTGCTGGTGCATGAAGCGATGTTGGGCGCGGGCATCGACGCCTTGGTCGCGCGCATGAAAGGCGCTCCGAACCTGCGCGGTCACCTGATGGCCAGCCACACCATGGTCGAAGACGTGGGCCGCATTGCCACAGCTGCCGCTGTTGGCCATCTGGTACTGAACCATCTGGTGCCTGCGGATGATCCGAATTTTAGCGCTGACGATTGGCAAGCCGCGCTTGCGCCAACTTGGGCCGGACCAGTGACCGTGGCCCATGATGGCGCGACCATCAACTTGGACTGAGAGGCAAAATATTCATTGCAAGACATGGATCGTCGCCCTATTTTTAGAACCATTCTAAATTCGGAGTCGCCCCAGTGTTTTCATTCGCATCCCGCAAACGCTTTTCGGACCTAAGCGAGCAACAGGTTCTGGCGCTTGCCATTTCGTCCGAAGAAGACGACGCGCGCATCTTTCGCGGCTTTGCCGAAACCCTGCGCCATGACTATCCCGACTCTGCGGCGATCTTTGATGAAATGGCCGCCGAAGAAGATGAACATCGCCGGGTTCTGATTGATTTGCACGTCAAACGCTTTGGCGATGTGGTGCCACTGATCCGGCGCGAACATGTGGCCGGATTTTACGCGCGCAAACCGGCTTGGTTGGCGGAAAACCTTGGCCTAGAGCGGATGCGCCAAGAAGCCGAAGCGATGGAAAGTGCAGCCGAGCAGTTCTATCGCCGGGCCGCGCAAGCTAGCACCGATGCGGGCACGCGCAAGCTGTTGGGCGATCTGGCCGAGGCTGAAGCGGGCCACAAGCACCAAGCTAATGATCTGACAGAAAAGCATTTGGGTGCAGATGAGCTTGCGACCGAAGATGCGGTTGCCCAGCGCCAGTTTGTGCTGACGTATGTACAGCCCGGTCTTGCAGGGCTGATTGACGGCTCGATTTCCACCCTAGCGCCGATCTTTGCGACGGCTTTTGCCACCAAGGATCCTTGGACCACCTTGTTGGTGGGCGTAGCCGCTTCTGTCGGTGCGGGGATTTCCATGGGCTTTACCGAAGTGGCGTCTGATGACGGCGTGATTTCCGGGCGTGGATCACCAATCACACGCGGGATCGTGACCGGGTTGATGACCACCATTGGCGGGTTGGGCCATGCCCTGCCGTATCTGATTACAGATTTCTGGACCGCGACCTATCTGGCGTTTTTGATCGTCGCGGTGGAACTGTTCGTGATCACGTGGGTGCAGCACAAATATATGGAAACCCCTTGGGTCAAGGCGATGCTGCAAATCCTTGTCGGCGGCCTGCTGGTGCTTGGGGTCGGTATTCTAATTGGGCAAGGATAGATGCAGGCGCGCTTAATCCAGCGCGTCTAGCACCGCTTGGGTAATCGCATCCGTCTTGTCTTTGCCGTGCACACAGCCAATGCCCGCGCCTGTCACCACCTCTAGGGCGGCCATGATCTTGGCGCTCGCTGTCGTTTCGCCCAAGTGATCCAGCATCATAGCGATTGACCAAATCGCAGCGATCGGGCTGGCGATGCCTTGATCCGCGATATCAGGGGCGGACCCATGCACAGGTTCAAACATCGACGGTGCCGTGCGATCCGGGTTGATATTGGCCGAGGCCGCGAACCCAAGCCCGCCTTGAATAGCCGCGCCAAGATCGGTCAGGATGTCCCCAAACAGGTTCGAGGCCACCACCACGTCCAAGCTTTCCGGGTCCATCACCATACGCGCGCACATGGCATCAATATGATAAGGCGTGACCGTCACATCAGGATATTCGGCGGCAAGCTTTTGGGTGATTTCGTCCCAAAACACCATCGAATGACGCTGCGCATTGGATTTCGTGACAGAGGCCAGGCGACCGCTTCGCTGCCGCGCCTGTTCAAAACCAAAGCGCAAAATCCGTTCCACTGCCACGCGCGTAAAGATCGAGGTTTCCACCGCGACTTCATCCGGCGTGCCCACATGCACGCGCCCACCCGCGCCGGAATATTCGCCTTCGGTATTTTCGCGGATACACAGAATATCAAAGTCGGATTTGCGCAACGGGCCGTCTACGCCTTTCAACAAGCGGTGCGGGCGAATGTTGGCATATTGCACAAAGGCCTTGCGGATCGGCAATAACAACCCGTGCAACGACACGGAATCCGGCACGTCCGCGGGCCAACCAACCGCACCCAAAAAGATCGCATCAAAGCCGCGCAAGGTGTCGATCCCGTCTTCGGGCATCATCCGGCCATGCTCATGATAATAGGCACATGACCACGGAAACTGCGTGCCAACCAACGCATCCGGCGCGGCTTTTTGCGCCACCTCGAAAGCGGCAGCGGTCACATCAACGCCGATGCCGTCACCGGGGATCAGGGCTATTTTGTGGGGCATCTTATGGATCTTTCATCAAGTTATGTATGACCGTTCGGCGAGCATAGCGGGTCATAGCTTTAGTTCCAACCACAAGCCTCTTGAATTTGCATGTCCCCGACCCCCTATCTAAAGAGACTGAAACCACAAGGATTTCCCAATGTCCGTATCCAACGCCATGACCCTGTCGATTGAGGGCATGTCCTGTGCATCGTGCGTGGGGCGCGTGGATCGTGCGCTGAACGACCTTCCCGATATCACGAATGTTTCAGTCAATTTAGCGACGGAAACCGCATCGTTTACCCCGCAGGACCCCGAAGGGTTGGAACAGGCGTCAAAGACCCTAAGCGATCTTGGCTATCCTGCCCGGCAAGCGCGGGTCACGTTTGATGTGGCCTCTATGAGTTGTGCATCTTGCGTCGGGCGCGTGGACAAGGCGCTTGGCGCGGCACCCGGCGTTGTCGGCGTTGCGGTTAATTTGGCGGCAGAAACGGCGACGGTGGATTATCTGGAAGGGGCGATTTCGCCCGCAGAGCTGGCAAAGGTCAGCACTGATGCTGGCTATCAAGCCACAATCGCGCAAACCACATCCCAAGCGACACGTGTAGAGCGCAAAGCGGATGAGGCCAAGCAGTTGTCGCGGCAGGTCCTAATCGCCGCCGCCCTCGCGCTGCCAGTGCTAATCCTAGAAATGGGTGCGCATCTGATCCCTGCGGTTCATATGCTGATCGAACGCACCATTGGGCTGCAAACCTCTTGGGTGATCCAGTTTATTCTAACATCGCTGGTGCTGTTCGGACCGGGTCGCCTGTTTTTCACCAAAGGCGTGCCAGCGCTCATCAAACGCGCACCGGATATGAACAGCCTTGTGGCGCTTGGGACCGGTGCCGCGTGGAGCTATTCGGTGGTCGCGACCTTCCTGCCCCGCCTTTTGCCCGACGGGGTGCGCGCGGTTTACTTTGAAGCCGCCGCCGTGATCGTGGTGCTGATCCTTGTAGGCCGCTGGCTGGAAGCGCGGGCTAAGGGGCGCACAGGATCGGCTATTCAGGCGCTGCTTGGCTTGCAGGTCAAAACCGCAACCCGGCTGTCGGGGGAAAGCCAGCAAGAGGTCGGGATTGATGATTTGCGGCTTGGCGATGTGATCTTGGTGCGCCCCGGTGCGCGGATTCCCGTCGATGGGCAAGTGGTCGAGGGGTCAAGCAATGTCGATGAAAGCATGATTTCGGGCGAACCGCTGGCCGTGGCAAAAACCCTTGGCGACACAATCACCGGCGGGACGGTGAACGGCACAGGTAGTCTTACATTTCGCGCGACCCGTGTGGGGGCGGATACGGTCTTGGCGCAGATCATCCGCATGGTAGAGGACGCACAAAGCGCGAAGCTGCCGATCCAAGGTCTGGTGGACCGGGTGACCATGTGGTTCGTGCCAGCCGTGCTGGTCTTAGCCCTTTTGACCGTCGCCTTTTGGCTGGTGTTTGGCCCAGACCCGGCGCTGACCTTTGCCTTGGTCACGGGCGTGTCGGTCCTGATCATTGCGTGCCCCTGTGCCATGGGGCTGGCCACGCCAACCTCGATCATGGTGGGCACGGGCCGCGCGGCTGAAATGGGCGTGCTGTTTCGCAAAGGCGAAGCGTTACAGAGCCTAAGCGATGTGGACGTCATCGCCTTTGACAAGACAGGAACATTGACCCACGGCACGCCGGAATTAACGGATTTTGTGCTTGGTGAGGGGGTTGAGCGGGCCAAGGCGCTGCGGCTCGTCGCCTCGGTCGAGGCGCAGTCCGAACATCCCATCGCCGATGCGATTGTAAAGAAAGCCTCGGATGAAGGAATCGCGCTTGGCACGGTGACCGGATTTACATCGCTAACGGGCTATGGCGTGCGCGCCGAAGTGGATGGGCATGACGTCTTGATCGGCGCGGATCGGTTGATGACCCGCGAAGGGGTCGCGATTGCCCCCCTCGCCGCCCAAGAACGCACACTCGCAAAAGCAGGGAAAACCGCGCTTTATGCCGCGATTGATGGACAGCTTGCGGCCCTGATTGCCGTGTCGGACCCCGTGAAGTCCACGAGCAAAGCGGTGATTAAAGCACTACACGACAAGGGCATGAAAACCGCACTCATCACCGGGGACAAACGCGAAACCGCTGATGCCATCGCCGCTGAGATCGGCATTGACCATGTGGTCGCGGGGGTGCTGCCTGACGGGAAAGTCGCGGCACTTGATGCTTTGCGCAAAGGGGAACGCCGCATCGCCTTTGTCGGCGATGGGATCAATGACGCGCCCGCCCTTGCCCATGCGGATGTTGGCATTGCCATTGGCACCGGCACGGATGTCGCGATTGAAAGTGCGGATGTGGTGCTGATGTCGGGCGATCTAAACGGCGTGCTGAACGCGATTACCGTATCAAACGCCACCATGCGCAACATCCGCCAAAACCTGCTCTGGGCATTTGGCTATAACGCGGCCCTTATTCCCGTGGCCGCCGGCGTGTTGTATCCGGCCTTTGGCCTGTTGTTGTCACCAATCTTTGCATCCGCTGCGATGGCTCTGTCGTCGGTGTCGGTCCTGAGCAATGCCTTGCGGCTGCGCTGGGTAAAGCGGCCGTAGACTTGGGGCCACATCAGACCGCGTGCAACGGCAACAACCCTATACAGCGCCGTATTCTTGCGCCAGTTATAGCGGACCAAAAATAAACCTGAGCGAGCAATAAAAATGGAAGAAACTCTGGCCTTAGGGCGAAAACGAGGATCCCACGGACGGCAACAAGACGAAGGCGTGCTGGTCATTCGTACCATCGCAATGCCCGCCGATACCAATCCCGCAGGCGATATTTTTGGCGGCTGGCTGATGTCACAAATGGATTTGGCCGCCGGGAACATGGCCAGTCGTGTGGCCAAAGGCCGTGGAGCGACCGTATCGGTGGAAGCCTTGCAGTTCTTGCGCCCTGTAAAGGTGGGCGATGAAGTGACGCTTTATGCGACCTTGCGCAAAGTTGGGCGGACATCGATGTGCATCCATATCGACGCTTGGGCGCGGCCCAAAACATCGGAAAAAGCGGAAAAAGTTACGGACGCCGATTTCGTGTTTGTCGCCTTGGACGATGAAGGCAATAAGCGCCCGGTGTTTGAAGAGCCGAAAACGGATTAGGTTTCCGTTGGATTTTTGGCGTCAGCGCCCTAGCTTCGAGCTTATGCGCTGGTTCACACTCTTTTTGGTTATGCTTTCAAACGCCGCTTTTGCGAATGATTGGGATGCGTTTTCCAAGCCCGGCGCGATTGGCATTATGCGCCACGCGCTTGCGCCCGGAAATGGGGACCCGGCCAGCCTGACCATTGGGGACTGCCGCACACAACGCAATCTTGATGACCGAGGGCGCGCCCAAGCCGCAACGATTGGGGCGGCCATGCGCGCACAAGGGATTGCGTTTGACGTGGTGCTGACCAGCCAGTGGTGCCGGACCTTAGAGACTGCTGAACACCTTGACGTAGGACCGATTATCGAGGCGCCTCCGCTCAATTCTTTCTTTGGGAATTTTTCTAGGCGCGATCAACAGACCGCTGACACCCGCGCGCTGATCCGCGCCACCAAGGGGCGCAAGATGCTAGTCACCCATCAAGTGAATATTTCGGCCCTCACCGGGCGCACCACGCGATCGGGCGAAGTCTTGATTATCGAGATGACAAGCGACGGGACCAATGTGCTTGGCAGCATTATGATCGACCCGTAAAGGGCGCAACACCTCGTCACAACACAAGGCAGATTTCCCACATGCGCGTAGCCATCATCGGTGCAGGACTTACAGGATTAACCGCCGCTTCGCTGTTGCGGGACGCAGGCGTTGAGATCACCGTGTTTGACAAAAGCCGTGGCTTGGGCGGTCGTCTGTCAACGCGACGCACGCGCTCTGGATTTCAGTTCGATCACGGCGCGCAATATCTAAGCGGCACGGATGCGGGGTATCAGGCGTTTTTGGCGACCCTTGTGGAACATGGTGCTGCAATGCCGTGGGCAAGCGATGAAGCGCAGCAGCGCATTGTAGGCCTGCCGGGGATGTCGGGCATCGCAAAGCATCTTGCTAAAGGCATTGATGTGACGACCGAGGTCGAGATTTCCACATTGCAAAAAACCGATCCGGGGTGGGTTGTTGAAGGCGAGATTTTTGATCGTGTGATTTGCACCGTGCCTGCTCCTCAAGCCCAACGCTTGGTCCCAGATGCGCAGATGAAAGCGCAGCTTGGCGCGGTGACGATGGACCCGAACCTGACGCTGATGGTCGCGTTTTCACAAGACGTTAAAGCGCCCTTTAACACCCGGCGGGATGCGGATCAGGACATTGCTTGGCTGGCTTTGGACAGTTCAAAACCAGATCGGACAACAGTCCAAAACTTGGCTGCTCAAAACTTGGCAGCTCAAAGCGTGACGGGGCAAACTTGGGTGGCGCAAGCAAGCCTTGCATGGTCGCAGGCCCATTTGGAACTTGAAAAAGACGAGATCGCCACGCGCATGCTGCCGCTGGTTTGCCAAGCGCTTAACGCGGACCCGAATGATGCGCTTTATGTCGCGGCGCATCGTTGGCGCTATGCGTTTGCCTCGGCACCCCTTGGGCAAGCGTTTATTGCGTCCGATGGGCTTTACGTAGGCGGGGATTGGGCTTTGTCGCACCAAGCAGAAGGTGCGTGGCTTAGCGGGCGCGCAATGGCGCAGGCGGTTTTAAGTTAGGACGCGGATCACATTCGCGCACCGTCGATCACACCGGGGCTAGTCCCCAATGAAAGCCCGTTGCGGCTTCTGACCGCGCCCATAGTTCCACCATTACGTCCTTGTCATAAGCGTAAGGTTCAAGCCCCCCTCGCCCGACCGGACCAGTGGTTTCCATCCGTCCCGTAGGACCGTAAAGCGCGCGTTGTTCCAGATCGATTTCCGTGGCGCACATCACTTCGGGGTAAGCGCCTTTTTCCGCCGTTTGAACCATCGGCGTCTTGGTCATCAGCCACCACGCCATCCGGGTGACAAGACCGCCGCTGGTGCTAATCAGCGAGGTCGTAGACGCACCGGGATGACACACGTAAGACGTGACGGATTTACCCGCCGCCGCGACCCGATCTTGCAGCTCATAGGCGAACATCATCTGGGCCAGTTTGCTTTGGCTATAAACCGGGTTGGGGCTGTAGTTGTCGTCCCAATTCATGTCATCAAACTGAATGGTCCGCTTGCCCATCTTATAGCCCAAACTGGCCACTACCACGATGCGCCCGCGCGAAGCGTCAAGGCGGTCAAACAGCATCCCACTAAGCAGAAAATGCCCGTAGTGATTGGTGCCAAGCTGACTTTCGAACCCATCCACGGTCAGTTTTTGGGAAGGCACCTGCGCGATGGCCGCGTTGCAGATTAGCGCATCAATTTGAGGAACGGTTTCAAGCACCTCTGCCGCAGCATTTCGCACGCTATCCAGCACAGCCAAATCCATCTGCACAAAACTGACATCCGCCTCCGCGCCAAATTCCGCTTTCAACTCGGTCAAAGCAGCTTGGGATTTTTCAGCGCTGCGGTTCAGCATCACCACACGCGCCTGCTTGCCCAGCAAGATGCGCGCGGCCTGAAACCCGACGCCCGCATTTGCACCCGTGATTAGATAGGTCTTGCCTGCAAGCGAGCCAAGGCGATCGGGCGTCCAGCCGTTTGGTCCAAATTGTGTGTCTGGCATGTTAGCGCTCCAATGAACGCACATCGTCGCGGCCAAAACAAGCCAAGCAACGACGTGTCGCGCGGGGGGTATATGCGGATAAACTGGCTGGGATGGTAGGACTCGAACCTACAGCCTACAATACCAAAAACTGTTGCTCTACCAATTGAGCTACATCCCATCAGGTTCGTGCGTTGTAATAGAGCGGTTATTAGGCTTCAAGTTCTAAAATTGTACAAATTCACCATAGATTTGCCGCTGGGCGCAGGTTTTGCCCAAGCGATGCTGTCAAAGCACCACTGGGTTGGCTTTTGCCACGGAATCGATTTGGGCAAGCACGTTCAAAAGCGCGGGCATTTGCGTCAAAGGAATCATGTTCGGCCCATCAGATGGGGCGTTGTCCGGGTCTTCATGGGTTTCGATGAACACACCCGCCACCCCAAGCGCAACGGCAGCGCGGGCCATAACGGGGGCAAACTCGCGCTGACCGCCGGATGACCCACCCTGCCCACCGGGTTGCTGCACCGAATGGGTCGCGTCCATAATCACCGGATAGCCCGATGCGGCCATGGTGGGCAGACTGCGCATATCGGCCACAAGCGTATTATACCCAAAGCTTGCGCCGCGCTCGGTCAATAGGATGCGCTCATTTCCGGTCGAGGCGACTTTCGCGCTGACATTGGGCATATCCCACGGGGCCAAGAACTGACCTTTCTTGATGTTGATGACCGCGCCAGTTTTACCAGCCGCCAGCAACAGATCGGTTTGACGACACATGAAAGCGGGGATTTGCAGAATGTCAGCCGCTTGAGCCGCCATTTCGCATTGTGCTTCGGAATGGATGTCGGTCAGCACCGGTACATCGAACGCTTTGCGCACATCATCCAAAATCCGCAGGCCTTCTTGAACCCCGGGTCCACGACGCCCGGTCAGCGAGGTGCGGTTGGCCTTGTCATAAGACGCTTTGAAAACATAGCCCAGCCCCGCATCAGCGCAGGCGGTTTTCATGGCTTGCGCAATCATAAACGCATGATCGCGGGTTTCCAGCTGGCACGGGCCAGCGATGATCGTAAGCGGAAGCGCGTTGGATAATTCCAGCCCCGCAACTTCAACGGTTTTTGCAGTATTCATCTAAACGCTGACCTGTTCCCTAAGGATTGATACGGTCAGGGATACCAGAATGTAGAGCGAAAGAAAGATCACAAAGGCAAGGATCGTGTTTTCCAGCTTGCGCGGATAGGACGCCACGTCTGGGGCCACCGGGCTGACCCCAAGTGATAGGTAACGCACTTGGCGTTCGGCTTCTATCCGGGCGGTTTCTAGGTTCTGGAGCGAGGTTTGCAACATCAGTTGACGGTTCGCGAGATCCGCTTCTGCCACCCGCAATTCACCCGTGATCCGCGCCAGTGAAAAATTGCTTTCCCCGGCTTGGGTCATGGCATTTCGCAGTTCTGAAATGCGCGTGGAAAGCCGCGCGATGTCCGATTGCAGCGCCTTCACCCGTGCTTGGTTCGGGCGGAGGTTCGCGTTAAGTTCCGCCAGATCAAGCTGCTTGGTTTCCAGTTCCAATTCCAGCGAACTAATCAGGGTCATTTGCGCTGAAATTTCAACTTCGGCCGATAGCACGCCCATTTGTTCTTGCAGCTCCAACACCCGCGATTGCGCGTCTGACAATTTGCCCGTGGCATCGTCAAAGCTGGACTGCGCCCCGGCCATTTGATCGGCGCGCACGCGGGCGGACAGGTTGTCGATGCGTTCTTCGGCATAGCCGATCAAGGCGGCTGAAAACTCTGCCGAGGCTTCGGGCGTTGCGGCCACCACTTGCATACGGATGATGCCTTCGGTGGGGTCAAACCCGACTTTCACGCGCTTTTTATACTGCTTAAAGGCCGCTTCGATGGTCGCATCCGGATCAAGGCGCTGGATGTCGTCAATCCAGTCCTGCTGATAATGAGCGATGAAACCTTTGTCCTCGTTCAAGCGCAGCATCGCCTCGCGCGAGGTCAGGTAGCCTTGCACGGTGATGCTATCAAGGGAGGTGGCAAAACCAGTGCCCGACAACATGCCGCCCAAACCGCCCGCCGCACCGGATGATTCAGATTTCTGGATCACGAATTCCGAGCTGGTTTCGAACATATCCGTGGCGGTGTTGTAATAGTAATTCCCCACCAGCACCGTTGGCAGCACCACGAAAAACGCCAGCTTCAACAGCAATAGGATCAGACGGCTTCGGCGCCGCCGCACCAACTGTCTTTGGATTTTGGCAATCTCTTTCAGGCGATCCGCCTCACCCACGGGGCCAAGCTGGGTTTCCGCAGGCGCGCCGACACCAGCGGCCATCGCTTCGGGCGGCAGTTGCATTACACCATGTTCGCCCTCGCCATCGCCTTGGGCCGGAACAATGTCCAAAACGCTTTCGCGCGAGGTGATGTCGATGCCGCGTTCATGCAGGATACGCGCGGCTTCATGATCATCAGCGGCTTCAATGCCCAAACGACGGGCTTTGCGACGCGCCCGACGCAGATCGCGCGGGGATAGCTTTTCGACCGCTTCGGCTGTCGCATCTTGTGCGCTCGGCGGGGCCATGCCTTGGACGGCATCCAACATTTCTGCGGACTGGCTCGCGTCTTGCGTCATACGGACCGAGGCCGTGCGTGGTTTAGGCGGCGTAGTCATAAAGCGCCTTCGCATCTTGCAAATTGTCGAACATATGCAGTCGCCCATCCCGTAGTACCGCTGCGGACGAACAGTACTTTTCCAAGATTTGCGCCGAATGGGACACGATCACAACCGTCGAATGCGCAAGCCGTTCATGCAGGATGGTTCCCGCCTTGCGATTGAACTCGGCATCTGTGGTGCCGGGCATGCCTTCGTCAATCAGATAGATGTCAAAATCAAGCGCGAGCAGCAGCGCAAAGGTGAAGCGCGCTTTCATGCCCGATGAATAGGTCGCCACGGGCATTTCAAAGTATTCTTTGATGTCCACGAGATAACGACAGAACGCTTCGACGTAATCCGGGTCCATGCCATAAAGCCGCGCGATGTAGCGCGCATTTTCCACCGCCGAATGGGACGGGTTTACACCGCCCATAAAGCCAAGCGGAAATGATATGCGAGAGCTGCGCACAACCTCGCCTTCATCCGGTTTTTCAAGCCCCGCCATCATATTGATGATCGTGGTTTTGCCCGTCCCGTTAGAGGCCAAGATGCCAAGAGAATGGCCGATCTCAATGGTGAACGTCGCCTGATCAAGTATGACCTTGCGTTGTTTTCCGGTCCAAAAAGACTTGCTTACATTGCGAAACTCAATCATCGCCCCAATAGGCGCCCGTGGGACGCCCAACCTCTAGGATTGCCACTCTTTAGGACAAAAGCCAGAACACTTGATTAAGGTCTGTCTCTGCGCTGGGCAATTGACACTAAAATTATGTCAAAAATTTGCGGGAATTGAAAGTGGGCGGTTTCGCGCGCCCACTTTTGAGTTTGGCTTAGTGCTGTTTTTCAACCCTAAGAACCCGGCCCACGATGATCGACATCACGGCGGCAATAAAGCTGAACAACGCGCCCATCTTGGCGGCTTCTTGCACAGGTCCGCTTTCAAACGCCGCCCCTGCAAAGAACAGCGACACGGTAAAGCCGATGGCAGCGATACAGCCGATCACGAAAAGATCAGAGGTGCGCATGCCTTCGGGCAGGCCGAGTTTCAGCGTATGTGCTGCGATATAGCCAAACAGCAAGACGCCGATTGGTTTACCGATAATCAGCCCGGCAAGCACCAGCCAAGTCGCGGGACCGATGGACGAAAACTGCACGCCAGCATTCAATAGACCGAACAAGAACAGGATGATTTGCACCGGGTATTTCAGCGCATGCTCCAGCACGTTCAGCATATCGGTCAGATATTTTTCAGCTTCCGAGAAAATCCCAAAGGCACGATCCGCGTGGGGGATTGCGGGGATCACCGGCAACAACCCAAGGCTGGGGTGCAGACCAGAGCGCATAAAGCCGTACCAAGAAATCACACCCGCGATGATGTAGGGCAAGCCGCCAAAGCGACGGCGTACCGCTGAAGAAACCGGACGCGCTTGGTTGCCGCGATCTTTGCGGCGCGGCAAGTAGTTGAAGCCCAAGTAAACGATGATGGCCGCGGCAAGCGACAAGAGCAGCCATTGCAGTTGCAACTCACCGGTTGGGTAGGCAACCGCCAGAATGATAAGGCCCATCGCGTCATCGGCAATCGCCAGCAACAGCAAGAACCGAATAGCCGGGTGGCCTGCGCCAAAGACGATGCGTCCTACCAGATAGGAAAACGCAATATCCGTCGCCGTCGGGATCGCCCAACCGCGCGACACGGCGTCATATACGTCCGAGCCCATAAAGTAAGCAAGTCCAAGATAGACCGCGATTGGCCCAAGCATACCGCCCGCTGTACCGAACAAAGGCGTCATCGCCTTACGCCCGCGCAGGGAGCCGTTTTTCAGGATAATCGCTTCCCAAACCTCTTTACCCGCAATGGCAAAGAACAAGGCCATCAGCACATCGTTCACAAGGTAATGCAGTGACAGCTTACGGGTCATATGCCCGTCTGCGTGCATATATTCATACCCGATCGGGCTATCTTTTAGCAGGATGATATCGTGAAAGCTCTTATAGCTATCAGGCGCAAGATTGGCCCAACCAAGCGCGATCAGCGCGCCTGCAATTAATAGGAGCGAATATTCCGCTACAAAGCCCCAAACCCGATACATCTACATCTCCTAAATTCTGGTTTGGGGTGTCTTTATGGCAAGGTTTGGAAGCTGGCAAGAAGCGGGAACGATAACACCCGCCGATTGTTCCCCAAAATGCGAAGGGATG
This sequence comes from uncultured Rhodobacterales bacterium, assembly GCA_964489925.1. GTDB lineage: Bacteria > Pseudomonadota > Alphaproteobacteria > Rhodobacterales > Rhodobacteraceae > CAYLLD01. Next base: position 9,427 of record CAZBBZ010000005.1, on the reverse strand, counting down.
GTCGCAATAGCGTTTCTTTTTGGCTCAGCTTTTTACGCGATGGCCGCCCAAGCGAGCCCCGCGATCAGACTGCCGACAAAGGCAAAGCCAAAATAGGCGAAAAACACCCGCGGCTTAACCAGCGCGAAAACAGCAGTGGCCGCCGGAATGCAGCTAACGCCGCCGGCTAGGACAAACGCCATTGCCGCGCCGGGGTTCATGCCTTGGTCCATCAGACCGCCAACAAGCGGCACAGCGGCATAGCCGTTGAGATAAGCCGGGCCACCTAAGAGCGCGCCAAGGAAAATCGGTTGGATACCCTCTCCGCCAAGGAACTTGGCGATCCACTCGGCAGGCACATATTGGATCATCAGCGCTTCAAGCAGATAGGCCAAGAGCAGCCATTTCACCAAGAAGCGCCCGTTGGTCCATGCCTCGTTGATAAACGTCTGACGCCGCTCGTTATGTTCCCAAAACCGCCAAACAGGGTCGCCGGAAAAGGGCGCTTTGACGCCGCAACAGCCACCAACCGCAGGCTTTTCGCGCAACGGATCCGCAAAGACAGCGCTTGATGACATCGCCATCACACCGAAGCCGCCCAACAGACCAAGCCCCACGGCGGCCAGCGTTTTGGCCAGCGCAAAGTCAAACCCAAGGGCGGATGCGGTGATGGTGAACATCGCTGGGTCCATCAGGGGTGACGATAGCCAGAACGCCATGACAGCCGACAAAGGCACGCCAAGCGCAAGCATTGCGGCGATAAAGGGAATAACCTCGCAAGAGCAAAACGGGGACAGACCGCCCGCCAAAGCCGCCAACACGATCATGCGGGTTTGCGAGCCCTTAAAGGCGTCCGCAATCAGATGTTCCGCGTCGGTTGCTTTCAGCCATGCCACCGCGCAAACCGCGAATAGGATGAAAGGCAAGGTGCCGATGAAAGCTTCAAGGGTTTTGCCCATGATGCCGGGAAAATTCGCGGGGGCAAACACAGCGACGCCCGCAACGATGAGCCCGCAAATGACCCATGCCCAATCTAGGCGGGAAAAAAGCGGGGCTCGCGGTGGGGTTTGCGAAATCTGGGTCATCGAACTGCCTTGTGGTTATGACATGAATCGGCGGCGTCTGCGCAGCATTCTTCGATTAGAAACGAGGCCAAGCGCTCCACCCGTTCCATGGATGCAGCCGATGCGATCACCGAGCGGCCTTTTTTCTGTTGGCCGACCAATCCGGCTTGGGTCAGGAACCGCAAGTGATGGGTCAGGGTAGAGGCACCGATGCCGGTCCGCTCTGCCAATTCGCTCATGGCCAATCCGTCGGGACCAGCACGCACAAGGGCGCGCAACACGGTCAAACGCGCCTCTGATCCGAGGGCGGCAAAGGCTTGGGCCATTTCTTCAATGGACGTGTCTTGTTCTAGAATCGCGTTCATAGTTTTATATTTCTACAATTATCGAAATGAAGCAAGCGAAATTCTAATCGCATTGTTCACAAGTTGTTTGAACACCGCTTGTCATCCCTTTCCCCGCGCGGCAGATTTGGTCGCAATGGAACAGCTTATCAGTGACATTCAGGCCTGTCGCATCTGCGCGGATCGCTTTGCGGCGACGCAGACCGCCCATGAACCGCGCCCTGTGCCATGGCTGTCAAACAGCGCGCCAATCTTGATTGCGGGCCAAGCGCCGGGGGCGCGGGTGCATGCCTCGGGGCAGCCTTTTGATGACCCGTCCGGGGATCGGTTGCGCGATTGGATGGGGATCACGCGGGAGGCTTTTTACGACCGCAATCGGGTCGCCATTCTGCCGATGGCGTTTTGCTTTCCCGGTTACAAAAACAAAGCGGACCTGCCCCCGCCGCCGATTTGCGCGAAAACCTGGCGACGTGATGCGCTTGCTGCCATGCCGCAGATCAAGCTGACGATCCTTGTGGGCAGCTATGCGGCGCGCTGGCATTTGGGGGACAAACGTCCGCTGGGCGACATCGTGGCGGATCGCGCGCGCCTGCCACCTGCGACATTCGCCTTGCCCCATCCGTCTTGGCGCAATACGAGCTGGCTGAAAAAGAACCCTTGGTTCGAGGCCGAGACCCTGCCACCGTTGCGCCGTCAAATTGCAAAGCTGATCCTATGACCCAAACGCCGCTTGATATCGCCTTTGCCCGGTTTGAGGCTGATCCCGAAAATGAAACTCTGCGCCGGGCGTATTTTGCCGCGATCATGCGCAGCGAATTGCAGTTGTTGCTGAACGCGGAACCAGATCAGACGCTTGACCCGGTGTTGATTGAGGATAACGGCCATACCTATGCACTTGGGTTTGATACAGCGGATCGTTTGGCCAGTTTTACCGAAACCACCGCACCATCGGCTATTCTTGCCGGGCGCGATGCTTTGGACATTCTTAGCCCCGCACGGCTTGGACTGGGGCTTAATCTTGGCGTTGCGGCCTCGGCTTATATGTTGCCAAAAGAAGCGCTGGATTGGTTGGTGACGGTTGGGAAAGAGGCTAAGATCGCGACCCCAATCGGTGATACATTCGCCCTGCCCCACGCAGAACAGGAGTTTCTGGAAGCGCTTGATATGTTCCTAGCCGGGCTTGCGGGTCAGGCCACCACAGCCCATTTTGCGCAACTGCCCCCCAGCACGCCTGTGCTGATGTTTTCCGGGCATCCAGAGATCGCGAAATCCGCGCTCACCAAGGCCACAGCCGAGTTTTTTGCCATTCTTGGCGCCGCCCCAGTCGCGGTTATGTTCGAAGAAGATTTGGACGACCCAGATGCCCTGCGCGGGGCGGGGTTGACGTTTACCCTGCCCAAGTTGGCGGAAACCAAACCGCCGGGGGCTGACAAAAGCAAACCACCCCGTTTGCGATAGATTTCAGATCATATTGTCGCCGCTTGTCTGCTTCGCTAGAGTTTCAAAACCGTCGAACAAGAAAGCCTGAAACATGCCTGTGATTACCTGCATCGAAGATCTTCGCCAGCTGCACGAAAAGCGCACGCCGCGCATGTTTTACGACTATTGCGAAAGCGGGTCGTGGACGGAACAGACGTTCCGCGCCAACACCACGGATTTCACCAAAATCGGCATTCGCCAGCGCGTTGCGGTGAATATGGAAGGGCGCTCGACCGCGTGTAAGATGATCGGTCAGGATATGTCCGTGCCGATTGTAATTGCCCCGGTTGGCTCGACCGGAATGCAGCACGCGGATGGCGAAATCCTCGCCTGTCGCGCGGCCCATGACTTTGGCACGCAGTTCACGCTGTCCACCATGAGCGTGTGTTCGATCGAAGATGTGGCCGATAACGTTGAAAAGCCGTTTTGGTTCCAGCTTTACGTGATGCGCGACCGTGAAGTGACCAAGGGGCTGATTGACCGGGCTAAGGCGGCAGGTTGCAGCGCGCTGGTGCTAACGCTTGATTTGCAGATTTTGGGCCAGCGCCACAAAGACATTAAGAACGGACTTTCGGTGCCGCCCAAACCGACGCTTCCGGTGATGCTTGATCTGGCGACCAAATGGCGCTGGGGGCTGAATATGCTGAAAACCGAGCGGCGCACGTTTCGTAATTTGGTGGGCCATGTGAAGGGGGTCGATGACACGGCTGATCTGGCACTTTGGGCCTCGACCATGTTCGATCCCACGCTAACGTGGGACGATATCGCTTGGATCAAAGATCGTTGGGGCGGGCCGATTATCCTGAAAGGGATTATCGAGCCAGAAGATGCAGAACGCGCGGTGAAATCTGGTGCGGACGCGCTGATCGTGTCCAACCACGGGGGACGGCAGTTGGACGGGGCGCTGTCGGCGATTGAAGCCTTGCCGGGCATCGTGGATGCGGTTGGCGGCAAGATCGAGATTCACATGGATAGCGGCATTCGCTCGGGCCAAGATGTGCTGAAAGCTTTGGCGCTGGGGGCGAGCGGCACTTATATCGGGCGCGCGTTCAATTATGGGCTGGGCGCGATGGGTCAGGAAGGCGTGACCAAGGCCTTTGAAATCCTGCACAACGAGTTGGATAAATCCATGGCCTTTGCGGGCAAGACGGATGTGACGACGCTGGACCGCGGCGACGTGATCCTTCCGGGGGATCGGGCGAAAATGGCGTTGGGGGTTTGATACTATTGCCAGACAATTGAATGAACACGTGCCCGCGAAAAGCTTCATTGTCTAAATCCGGTGCCACTTTCGGAAATCATTCATCGTTGGGTTGGAAGGCTCGAGGACGTTCGGCTGGAAATGCTCAACGAGCTTAAACGTCAATCGGAAGACACAATGGAAAAACAAAATGCCAGATCAGCCTGACACTTTTGAGGAGCCACAAGGGGATGCGCCAGACTTCGTTTACACGATTTACATTGCAGCCAATGCAGAGACTGTCTGGAAAGGGCTAACTGAACGAGAATTCACTAAGAAGTATTGGGGTCGACACAACAAGTCAGATTGGAATACGGGTTCCAAATGGGAGCATGTTCGAACAGATGGCTCTAAGATCATCGATATTCACGGTCATGTGTTGGAAGTTGAGCAGCTTCTTTAAATCCAATCTAACCACTCGATGCGGGAATAGGCACGGTGCAACTACCGCACTTGAACTTCGAACTTCGCGGCAATTTGGGCCTGCTTGGCCGTTAACGAATTTGCGCTCAATCGTTAATGGTTGGTTAATTTGGTGCCAAACTCAAAGGGTTTTGGCCGAAAATGGGGTGATTTTGGCGTTAAGTATCTGATATTTATATATAAATCACAGATTTTTAAGAGACACATCCCGTACACAACCTGTACACATCCCGTACAGCACTTTTTGAAAATTCCTTAACAAACCCTTACCAGAGTAACCCGTCCCATGATCGCATTCGCCTTACGGCGAAACCGTTTGTACACATCCCGTACAGCAGTTTCTCCGAGTGCTGCGGTCAACTTGTTCCCGTTGCCAAAGCGCGGGTTTCGATGGTTCAGGGATTTCCTTAAATGTTGGTAAGCAGCGCGCGCTCCACACTAAGCGGCGAAAACACTACAACCGCCGCAACCCAATCCGCTCTACCAAATGGTCCGGCCCTTTTTTCAGGATCAGGCGCGCACGCGGGCGACAGGGTTGGATGTTTTCGACCAAGTTCAGATGGTTGATGTCCCGCCATAGGCTTTCGGCTTTGTCAAAAGCCTCTGTTTCCGTGAAGCTTGCATAGCGGTGGAAGAAGGAATTGGGGTCTGTGAAGGCGGTTTTGCGCAGGGTCATGAAGCGGGCGATGTACCAGTTGCGGATGTGGTCTGGTTCGGCGTCCACGTAGATCGAGAAGTCGAAGAAGTCCGACACGATGGGGCTTTCGGGGCGGTCCTCTGGGACTTGCAGGACGTTCAGGCCTTCAAAGATCAGGATGTCCGGGCGTTCAATCGTCACGACCTCATCGGGCATGATGTCGTAGTGAAGGTGCGAATAGACCGGGGCGGAAACGCGGGCGCGGCCCGATTTCACCTCTGACAGAAAGCGGATCATTTCCTTGCGGTCATAGCTTTCGGGAAAGCCCTTGCGGGTCATCAGACCTTGGCGTTCCAATTCGGCGTTTGGCAGCAAAAAGCCGTCAGTGGTGACCAGCGCAACGTTCGGGCTGGACGGCCAGCGGCGCAGCAGTTCTTGCAAAACCCGCGCGGTGGTGGATTTGCCCACGGCGACTGAGCCTGCGATGCCGATGATGAAGGGGGCTTTTTCGCCATCAAAGCGCAAGAAGTCCCGGCGCACATCGTAAAGGGATTTCATCGCGTCCACATGGGCGGATAGCAGGCGCGAGATGGGGAGGTAAATCGATTCCACCTCATCCACGTCTATGTGATCCCCAAGCGAGCGCAGCCGCGCGATTTCTTCGGCCTCTAGCGCAAGCTGGGTATTTTCACGCAATCCCGCCCAGTCTTTGCGGGAAAACGGAACGTGCAGTTCACGCGGCGATATGACAGCCTCGTTCGTCAAACGCTATGCGTGCCGTCCGCTAGGGTTTTCACGAAGGCCAAAACATCTGGAACGCTTTGCCCATCCGCGATGCGGTCCACAATCGCAGAGCCGACAACGACGCCATCGGCGACGGTTGCAATCTCGGCGGCATTTTGAGGCGTCTTGACGCCAAAGCCCACACAAACCGGCAGGTTGCTGGCCGCTTTGATGCGCGCAACTTCGGGGCCGACTGCATCGGCACTGGCAGAGGCGGACCCGGTGATGCCCGTGATCGAGACATAATAGATAAAGCCGCTGGTGTTATTCAACAGGGCCGGCAGACGGACCGCATCGGAGGTTGGCGTGGCCAGACGAATGAAGTTCAGGCCCGCAGCGACCGCAGGCAAGCACAATTCGTCGTCCTCTTCGGGGGGCAGATCAACGACGATTAGACCGTCGATGCCCGCCTCTTTTGCCAAGGCGACAAAGGCGTCTACCCCGTGGGAATAAATCGGGTTGTAATAGCCCATCAGGACAATCGGCGTGGTCGCGTCGGTTGCGCGAAAGTCGCGGACCAATTGCAGGGTCTTGTTCAGGGTCATGCCCGCTTCAAGCGCGCGTTGTCCGGCAAGTTGCACCGACGGGCCATCGGCCATGGGGTCCGTAAACGGCATGCCAAGTTCGATGATATCAACGCCCGCGCTTGGCAGGCCTTTGACCAGCTCTAGGCTTTTGTCATAGTCCGGATCGCCCGCCATTACGAAGGACACAAAGGCGGTTTTGCCCGCTGCACTTAATTCTGCGAATTTGTCGTCTATTCTGGTCATCACGCCTCGCCCGTATGGACGCTGACTTGCGCCCTAAAAACAGCCAAGTGTTTGGGGCAGGCGCGCAGGGAAATCAAGAGCAAGGCGCGCAATGAAGAAATCTCTTCCCTGAAACCTGTGAATCGCATATACGCGCGCCTTCGGGTCCATGCGGGCTTGATCAGCGGCACTTACACCCCTGGAGGATTGCCGCGCCTCTATGATGAAACCAATATCTAAGGAATTGCAGCTATGGCAGATAGACTTACACTCGACGCCACACTGCGCGATGGAACGGGCAAGGGGGCCGCACGCGCAGCAAGACGGGAAGGACTAGTTCCCGGCGTTATTTATGGTGGTGGCGATGAGCCGACACCGATCAATGTGAAATTCAATGAGCTTTTGAAGCACCTGAAAGCCGGGCGCTTTACAACTCAGCTGGTTGATCTTGTAATCAACGGCGAAAAGAACCGGGTGATTTGCCGGGACGTACAGCGCGATGTGGTCAAAGATTTGCCCACGCATATCGACTTTTTGCGTCTGTCGCGGACCTCGCGGATCAAATTGTTCATCCCTGTGCGCTTTGAGGGCCAAGAAGAAAGCCCCGGCATCAAGGGTGGCGGTACGCTTACGGTTGTGCGTTCAGAAGTTGAGCTGATCGTGCGCGCGGATAACATCCCCGAAGAACTGGTTGCTGATATTTCAGAACTGGATGTGGGTGATAGCTTGCATATCGGTGGAATGGACTTGCCCGAAGGCTCGTCCCTTGTGATTACGGATCGTGACTTTGCGATTTGTAACGTGTCCGCTCCATCGAGCTTGCGCTCTGAAGGTGGCGACGATGAAGACGGCGAAGCGGCTGAAGGCGCAGAAGGCGGCGATGCAGAAGCAGAAGCGCCCGCCGAAGAATAAGGTTTACACCTTTAAGACGATTGAAAAGCCGCTCGTTCAGGGCGGCTTTTTTTATGGGAACTTTGTTGGGATAGGGTCGCCCCTACAAAGAGACGCAATTTTCCACCTATTTTTGTCAAATTTGAATTTCCTGCGTCTTGACCCCATTTTTGACACATCTGTGCAGTCTAACCAGCATCGTGATGAACAAAGACCCGTGTATGGGGTCGGCTTAAAGAGTAAAAACATGTTGGTAGCGGTGAAAACCCTCGCTCAGAAATCTGGGCAAATCTTGCAAAAATTCCGGGATGATGTGCGTGGCGGGATCACGGCATTTACGGTTGTGAGTTTTTTGACGATGTTCCTTGCGGTTGGCATGGGCGTTGATTTCATTCGCTTCGAGGCCAATCGAGCAGAACTGCAAGACGCGCTTGATCGCGGTGTTCTCGCGGCGGCAAGTTCTGGTGCGGACACCACCGAAGAAATCACCGAAGTGATCGAGGGCTATTTGCGTTCGACCAATTATGTGGGCGAAGGCTACCAATTGGTGATCAACAACCAATCAACCTTTGCCACCCGCGATATCCGGGCGACCTTGTCATATGCCACAGAAACGATGGCCCTGAAACTTGCGGGCATCAAAGACCTGGCGGTTTCGGCCAAAGCCTCGGCCTATCAAGGGGTCAGCGATATCGAGATTTCCTTGGCTTTGGATATTTCCGGGTCCATGGCGCGTGAACGCACTGGCACATCTCCGTCAACGCTTGATCTGTTGAACAACTACAGCTTTCCGTCCAAGCTGAGTTTTCAGGGCAATCACACGCAAGCGTCGCGTTTGGATGTGCTACGGGTGGCGGCTGATCAGTTCATTGATACGATTTTGAACACCTCGAACTCGGCGACCACGACGATTTCCTTGGTGCCGTTTTCGGGTCAAGTGAACGCGGGCCAAGCTGTTTTTAACAAACTTAGAAGTTCCCATGCGCACGGCTATTCGCGTTGCATCGAATTTACCTCGTCGGATTTTACGACGACGTCCCTGCCGGGATACCACTCGCGATCACAGGTGCCGCATTTCCAGTGGTTCCGCTTTGAAGCGGCATATGGTCATCAGGCGGAATGGGGCTGGTGCCCGTCCAATGACCAAGAGATTGAGTATTTTTCCAACGATGCAAGCAAGTTGAAAACTCGGATTTCTGATTTCACAGGGCATGATGGCACTGGCACGCAGATCGCGATGAAATGGGCGCTAGGTCTTTTGGACCCCAGCTTTAATGCAGTTGTTCCGGATCTGGTTGCCGCCAATAAGATGTCATCTGATTTTGGCGACCGTCCTTATGCGTTTAACGATACGGACACCATGAAAGTGATTGTGTTGATGTCAGATGGCGGCACGACTTATCAGCAGCGCCCGGTTTGGTATAAGTATAACTCCAACTCTGAGCGGCGTTATTTGGCGCGTAATTACTTGCCAAGCAGTTGGACAACGCTGCGTTATACGTCGGACCGCACAAACAGCCAAAACCAAGCGCGCGCGAATTTGCTGTCGACCTGCGCGCAGGCAAATGACAACGATGTGATTGTGTTTACCATCGGGTTTGACCTGATCACCGGCAGCACGGCGCAAACGGATCTTGCGAATTGTGCAAGTACCCCCAATCACCATTTTGATGTGGATGGTAAGGATTTGTCAGAAGCGTTCCGTCAGGTGGCGGTTTCGATTTCTAAGCTGAAGCTGACCCAGTAATTGGGGTCAGTGCGGATAGGGGCGAAATCCTGCCGCCGTGCTCTCTGCTCTTGTGGGCCAAGCGCTTAGCCAGACCGGGGGATGGCGATCC
>CAZBBZ010000004.1:0-23193 GCA_964489925.1 uncultured Rhodobacterales bacterium | reverse complement strand
GGCGTTTGATACGGTAAAATTCTTCGGTCATCTGTCGCGTCTGTTTTGGTTCGGGTTCGGGCATAGAGTTAAGGGCTCGTGATACGCTGCCCCAGTGGGTCACGCAACGGTAACATTGACGCAAGCACAATCTGTCGCTTTTTGCGCCAGCTTTACTTGGCCAGTGCCGCATCTAAACGCTGCCGCTCGCTGGTGCTGATCACCGGTGCGGACAATGTGTTGGCGCGTTGGCGCAACCGCTGGGCACGTGCGCTTAGATCGTCAGTTTTTTCGGTTTGCGGCAATGCTGCGCTTATCGGCTTTTGCGATGCCGCCAATTGCCCAAGCGGTAAAATACGCGGCCAATCTGCGCGCGCGGCTTCTTGACTGACAGGAAAATTTGTCGGCTCAAACACAGGACCGCTTTGGCAGGCGCAAAGCGACAAGATTGCCATTACGGGCATAGCTGATATGTGTTTAAGCAAAGCTTGCTTTCTTTTGTTGAGTGTCGATGCGAAGCTGTTAAACGCGCCGTCAAGCACATAGCCTCTGCTGTTATAGCTTTATAGTGGCGACCGCAAACGGGAGCTTAGGGGAAAATCTAAAGGGTCATTCCCATGACGGATAAAACCAAAATCAGCGAACCAAAGTTCGAAGATATTAACGAATTTTCCCGCAACATTGCGCGTTATTTGGAAGTTTTGGGTGAAGTTTCTCAAATGCAAATGGACAAACTCGCCAATACCGAAGCCCAAACGCCCCCGTCAACCGATCCGCTTAACTTGATGCCAACAATGGCGCATTTCGCCGGTTTTTTCATGTCTCATCCCCAAGAAACGATGGAGCTTGGGATGAAGTTTTGGGCGGACCAGATGGCGATTTGGAACGACGCGAATGCCAAGATTACAGGTGGCGATGCGGCAAATGAAGATCATCCCGTGCCCAACCTTCCCGATGGGGGGCGGCGGTTTGCCCACCCTGAATGGTCAGAAAATGCGCTGTTGGAATATATAAAGCGCTCTTATCTTTTAACGTCGCAATGGGCGGGCGATTTGGTTGAAACGGCGGCATCGGATCTTTCGTCGCGCGAATACCGCAAGATTGATTTGATGATGCGCAATATGTTGGATGCCAGCAATCCGGCAAATTTTGCCGCACTGAATCCGGAAGTTCTTGAAGCGACGCGCGCGGAAAACGGTGCCAATTTGGTGCGTGGCGCAAAAATGATGCTCGAAGACATGGTGCGGGGGCAGGGCGAATTGCTCGTGCGCCAAACCGATCTTTCTGCCTTTGAAGTGGGCCGCGATATGGCGGTTACACCGGGCAAGGTCATTTTCGAAAACGAGATTTTCCAGCTTATTCAATATGCCCCGACAACCAAAAAGGTGAATGAACTGCCTCTGTTGGTGATCCCGCCTTGGATCAACAAATTTTACGTGCTCGATTTGAATAAAAAGAAAAGCATGATGAAATGGCTGGTGGACCAAGGTCATACGGTTTTTATCATGTCTTGGGTCAATCCCGATCACCGCCACGGCGATCTGACTTGGGAAGACTATATGACACAAGGCGCGCTTTGCGCCATCGACAAGGTACTGGAAGAAACCGGCGCGCCGGCGACCAATATTGCATCTTATTGTATTGGGGGCACGCTGACGGGCACGCTTTTGGCGCGATTGTCCAAGGCGGGGGACAAACGCGTAGCCTCGACGACGTTCTTTACGGCGCAACTGGATTATCAAGACGCCGGGGATCTTCAGGCCTTTGTGGATGAGCACACGCTTGCGCTGATTGATGCCTCAAGTGCCAATGGTTTTTTGCCGGCCCAAGCGATGGCGACGGCGTTTAATACCTTGCGCTCCAGCGATTTGATTTGGTCATATGTGGTTGCCAATTACCTCTTGGGCAAAGAGCCGTTTCCATTTGATTTGCTCTACTGGAATTCTGATAGCACGCGTATGCCGAGCCGGGTGCATCGCTTCTATCTCGAACAATTTTATGTGCGAAATTCTTTTGCTCTTGGCCAATTGCAGCTTGGTGATGAAACGCTTGCGGTCACCGATATAAAGGGGCCCATTTATCATCTTGCCGCTATCGAAGATCACATCGCCCCGGCAGAAAGCGTCTATCGCGGTGCGCGTATGATGGCCGCGGCTGACGTGACTTATGTGCTTTCAGGCTCTGGCCATATCGCGGGCGTCGTAAATCCGGTCGAGCCCGGCAAGTATCAATATTGGACGAATGCGTCTTTGGAAGCGGAGACACTAGAGGATTGGCGCAGCCATGCAAAAGCAACCTCGGGGTCATGGTGGCCTCATTGGGACAAATGGCTAAGCGGCCAATCCGCAAAGCAAGTGCCAGCGCGCGCACCGGGGCAAAATCTAAACCCGATTGAGGACGCACCGGGGCGCTATGTTAAGCTGCGGTTTGACGCGGGATAGTGCGCGCGCTTTTGCCTTGTGCCGCCCTGAAAACAATCAAGCCGCCATACGTTTTTCCTTTGCGATCCAATAGTCTAAGGCATCAAGGGACACAAAATTGTAGTTCTCTGCATCCCCTTTAATTACCTGAAACGGGGCGGCCGGATGGCCAAGATCACTGATCACCAAGAACGCCCCTTCAAAGTCATCAGCACTGGTGTAAATGCCCGGCACACCAATCACGTTTAGCCCAATACCCGATGCAGCTTGCGTCCCTTGGCCACTGTCATCAAAGGCAACCGCGTGGTTTGGATCTATTCCCAACCCGGAGATAGCGGCCCAATAGGCATCGGTTGCGTTTGGTTCGATAAGGTCATCGATCGTTATGATCGTGTCGAACAATTTCGCCATGTCCAACCCAAGGTGGTTTTGTAACAGCGGCTCAAATTCTTCCCGTTGGCAGGTCGACGCCAAAGCCAAGGGAACACGCGCATTTCGCGCTTCTTGCACCAAACGGGCCACGCCGGGGCGCAACCGAGCAATCCCGTTTTCAATCATCCGCGCATATGTCAGTGTCTTTTGCGCCAAAACCTTATCTAATAAGCCTATCTGTTTTTTGGTTCTTTGATCGTTCACCCCATAGGTGTCCGCATAACAATCCAGCTTGTCGCGATCCGTCCCAAGGTGGGCCACATGGGTATAAGCCGCGGCTGTCCATCGCCAGTCCAAGCCTACATCTGCAAACGCGGAATTAAACGCAGAGCGATGCAATTCAGCGGTTTCGATCATGGTTCCATCAACGTCGAAAATCAAAGCGCTTGGCGGCATGTAGCTATCCCAATTTCTGTGTTTGGAACAATTTTCCATATCGTGGTTAAAAAAACCTTTGCGTGCTCCGATTTATGGCGTGCACGCGTCCCGTCGTCACAGTGATTGCGCAGAAAATCCAATTACCGTATTCAAATGTCATGATACATGAGCTTACCAATGCTGCTGGTCGATTTACGGCCAATAACGAACTGCATGCACGCCCTTTTCCTCGGGTGCGCGCGCCACGCCAAGCAATCTGTATGGCGTTTTTGCCCAATGACGGCGCGACCAATGAAGACATCGAACAACATTTGAATGCGCTTTTGACGCGCAATGGTCTGGCCCCAAGCCAACCAGCGTCGCCGCATTATTACGGACCGATTGGCCGGATAGAGCTGAAATGGGAACGCCATACGGAGTTTTTCACCTACACGATTTTTTCTGATCGCGGCGCGCGGCCTCATTTTGATGTCGCAAGCGATTTGGTGCCAGCCGATTGGCTGGCCAGCGTGCCGGGCGATCTTTTGACCGCCTGTATCGTTGAAGTGGAAATGTTTGAGGACGAAAAAGCAACACACAGCTTTATCGAAAACCACGTTGCAGGTGCCTTGGTGCCTGAAAGCACAACCATGGCCTATATGCTGGACAAGGCTGTGGTGGCCGCCAGTGATTTTCGCGTGGATGCAAACGGGTTCGTGCGCTACTTTTTGTTGGGCCAAAAAGGAACTGGCCAAGGACGTTTGGGCCGTGTCACCCAACGATTGATTGAAATCGAGACCTATAAATCAATGGCCCTGCTTGCGTTGCCTGCTGCGCGCAGCGTGTCGGCGGTCTTGGCGCAGAAAGACATCGAAATTTCTCAAGTGGCTGCAAATGTCCAATCCGGGAACGGCAAGCATAACGAGAACCTCGATCAACTGCTTGAAATTACCGCCGAGTTAGAAGCGCTGATTGCTGAAAACTCGTCGCGCTTTAGTGCGGCAGAAGCCTATGAAGCAATTGTACGCGCGCGTGTGACGATACTGCGCGAAACCCGCTTTGAAGGGCGTCAGTCTTTCGCTGAATTTATGTCGCGGCGCTTTGAACCTGCCATGCGGACCTGCGTTTGGACATCCTCGCGGCTGTCATTGATGGCCGAGCGTGCTTCGCGGGTTGGGGATATGCTGCGCACGCGCATCGGGGTGCGTCGCGAACAGCAGAATGCGGATATTTTGGCCAGCATGAACGAACGCGCGGCCCAACAGTTGAAACTACAAGAAACGGTCGAGGGGTTGTCGGTCATTGCCATAAGCTATTACGCGGTTGGCTTGTTGACCTATCTTTTGGCTCCGCTGGCATCGCCGCTTGGGGTGTCTCACAAAATCTTAACCGCGTCTGTGATTATCCCGGTGATTTTGATCGTTTACTGGGCCGTTAAGCGCCTGCGAAAATTGAACTAGGGACGGGGGCACCACAAATGCGACGCCCCCGCGCTTTAAGTCTTAACCCAAGATATCGTCCGTATAGATCGGGAAGCGACGGCAAAGCGCGATTGATTTGTCTTTCACCGCAGCTTCCACCGCGCCGTTGGCTTCTGCGCCATTTGCAGCCAGACCGTCCACAACTTCACCAATCAAACGGCCAACTTCGCGGAATTCTTCTTCGCCAAATCCGCGCGTTGTTGCAGCAGGTGAACCCAAACGAATACCAGATGTCACCATCGGCTTTTCAGGGTCAAACGGAATACCGTTCTTATTACAAGTGATGAAGGCCCGACCCAAAGCTTGCTCGGTTTCGTTGCCTTTCACGCCTTTGGGACGCAAATCCACCAGCATTACATGAGTGTCGGTGCCACCTGTGACAATGTCCAATCCCACTTTTTGCAACTCATCCGCCAAGGCTTGAGCGTTCTTAATCACTTGCCCTGTGTAGTCTTGGAACGACGGTTGCAACGCTTCACCAAAGGCCACAGCTTTCGCAGCAATCGCGTGCATCAAGGGGCCACCTTGAATGCCGGGGAAGATCGCGGAATTGACCTTCTTTGCAATCGCTTCGTCGTTTGTCAGGATCATACCACCGCGCGGGCCGCGCAGCGTTTTGTGTGTGGTTGATGTGGCGACATGCGCGTGTGGGAACGGCGAGGGATGATGTTTCCCGGCAACCAACCCTGCGAAATGGGCCATATCCACCAAAAGATACGCGCCAACTTCGTCAGCAATTGCGCGGAAGCGGGCGAAATCAATCTGACGGGGAACCGCAGAACCACCTGCAATGATAAGCTTTGGCTGATGCTCTTTGGCCAGCGCTTCAACTTCATCATAATCAATCAGGTTGTCTTCTTTGCGCACGCCATATTGCACGGCGTTAAACCACTTGCCCGATTGGTTCGGGGCAGAGCCGTGGGTCAAGTGACCGCCAGCCGCAATGTTCATACCCAAAATCGTGTCACCCGGCTTAATCAAAGCGGTGAAAACGCCTTGGTTTGCTTGCGAACCGGAATTTGGCTGCACATTGGCAAAATTCACACCAAACAATTCGCACACCCGCGAAATCGCCAAGTTTTCTGCCACATCTACATAACGACAACCACCATAGTAGCGCCGCCCGGGATAACCTTCGGCATATTTGTTGGTCATCACTGACCCTTGGGCCTGCATCACGGCGCGGCTGATGATGTTTTCGGAAGCAATCAGTTCGATCTCATCGCGCTGGCGTCCCAACTCGTCTGTAATCGATGCGAAAATTTCACGATCGCTATCTGCAAGGCTTTCGGTGAAAAATGCGTTCTTTGTCATGGGACACCCGTCTATTTACGTATTTGGGGCCATGTATCGCATCTGAGCCTGTGGTCCAATAAAAATTGCCGCCTAGCGGGGTCGCGCTTAGTTGAGTTCAATATTGCGAAACGGGGCTGGCTATACCTGCCCACAAACTGAACTAGAAGTGAACGGTTATCAGACCCAAAAAACTTACGGCCAATAGAGCCAAAAATATCTCGCGCTATGCATCGCTAAATTCCAAATAGAAAAACAAATTGAAATCCCAGCCTACAGCGCTTGTGTGCCAAGGCAATACCATCGCATAATGTCGCTAAAACCAGTCGGAGTTTCGCGGCAGTGCCTAAATTTGAAAAAATCGCTTTTTGCGCGAGCCGAGCCGCGGCTGCCCAGGCCTCGCTAAGGGCAATGCAAGAACGCTACGGCAATGTGCCAACGGATAAGGCGGATGTGATCGTCGCTTTGGGCGGGGATGGCTTTATGCTTTCAACCCTGCACGAGACCCAAGATTTGCCGGCCCCTGTCTATGGCATGCACCGCGGCACCGTCGGCTTTTTGATGAATGATTTTTCCGAAGACGGTCTAACCGAACGGCTTGAGGCCGCAGAATGCGCAATTACCAATCCGCTGCGCATGAAAGCGACGCGTTCTGATGGTTATTTCGAAGAGGCGCTTGCGATTAACGAGGTTTCCCTTTTGCGTGCAGGTCCGCAAGCGGCCAAACTGCGCATTCTCGTTGATGGTCGCGAGCGTATGGTCGAGCTGGTCTGCGACGGCGCGCTGGTGGCAACGCCTGCCGGGTCAACCGCTTATAACTATTCCGCCCATGGACCCATTCTGCCGATTAACGCCGATGTCTTGGCCCTAACAGCAATGGCGGCGTTTCGCCCCCGGCGGTGGCGCGGTGCCTTGCTGCCCAAATCGGCCCATGTCACATTCGAAGTGCTCGACCCGCAAAAGCGCCCAGTGTCTGCGACGGCAGATAATGTCGAGGTCAAAAACGTGGTAAAGGTGGAAATCGCTTGCGATGATACGGTTCAACACCGCCTTTTATTTGATCCCGGCCACGGGCTTGAAGAACGTCTGATCCGAGAACAATTTACATGAGACATGCGCTAAGATTACTTGCATTTAGCATCGCTGCACTCGCAAGCGTGGTCACATGGCTATTGGTCAACCCATCGGCACTCTTTGCCCATGAATACAGATCATCGCGTCTGACCTTGCGAAGTGTTGCTGCGCATGACCCGGCACATGTTGCTGGATTTTTAGACAATATCGAAGCGCGCCTAGATGCCTCGCCTGAGCGTTTGTCAGCGGATGACAAGATTGTTCTGCACATCACAAACGGCGGTTGGCGCGAAGCGCTTTTGTTTATCACAACACCCAATGCAGGGGCGTTGGTTTATGTTCCATTCTCAACGCGCAATGCGTATTTGCGGCGCAGTGATCTAGCGTCCGATACGCTGTTCAAGCATGAATTTGAGCTAACGCCACCGCGCACCGCCAGTTATTTTGCCGCCCATGAAATTGCGCATTTGCTCACCGCAAAACGCCTTGGTCGGCTTGAATTTTTCAAGATGCCCTATTGGTTGCGTGAAGGCATGGCCGATACCGTGGCACTTGGGCCGATGAACGCTTTAGAAGCCCGCACCATGCTGGCAGATCCTGAACCTTGGTTTGCTCACGGCTCTTACGCGACCGATCGCGGGTTGGTATCCTATCAATTATTGCAACAAGGCGTTCAATGGGCGGACCTCTCACGGCTCGACATCTCAAAGGTTGAGGGCATAAGAGCGTTGGAACTTTGGGCGGAGCAGGGCAACTAAATGGCACTAAGCACGAAAGAACAATTTGGCTACTGGGGCTTGGGCTTTGTCCTTTTGCTCGTGGTGTTCTACTTCCTCGGCTCTGCGATCATGCCGTTTTTGGTGGGCGCGGGGCTCGCCTATGTGCTTGACCCGGTCGCAGATCGGCTCGAAGCGATGGGCCTATCCCGCCTTGTGGCCACGGCCATCATTACCGTTTCTGCCATCCTGTTATTCTTGATAACGGTCATCGTAGCGGTGCCCTTCCTGATCGGGCAGGCAACCTCGCTGTTCCAAGCGGTCCCCAACATTATGGAAGCCCTGCGTAGTTACCTAGAAACACGCTTTCCCGGCATGTTAGAAGAAGGCAGCGCCCTGCGCGAAGGTCTGAATTCTGCGCAAGCAACGATCAGCGACACGGGCCTAGGGCTGTTGAACTCGCTGCTCACCTCCTCGCTCGTTGTATTCGATTTTCTATTGCTGCTGGTCGTTAGCCCTGTGGTTGCGTTTTACCTGCTTTACGATTGGGATAATATGGTCGCCAAGATCGACAGTTGGCTGCCCCGCGATCATCGCCATACGGTGCGCAAGCTTGCCAGCGATGTGGACGGCGTGCTTGCCGCCTTTATGCGTGGACAGCTGACAGTGATGATCTTTCTGGCGGCGTTCTATTCCATCGGCTTGATGCTCATCGGGCTAGAATTTGGCGCGGTCGTAGGCATTTTTGCAGGGCTCATTTCCTTTATTCCCTTTGTCGGCTCGCTGCTGGGCGGCGCATTGGCGCTGGGCTTGGCGGTGTTCCAGTTCTGGGGGGAATGGTGGTGGATATTAGCTGTGCTTGCGGTGTTTGGTGCAGGCCAGTTTATCGAAGGGAACATCCTAACCCCCTACCTTGTGGGCAGCTCCGTTGGGCTTCACCCGGTATGGCTGATGTTTGCCCTGTCTGCCTTTGGCGTGCTGTTCGGCTTTTTCGGCCTGCTGATCGCGGTCCCGGCAGCGGCGGCCCTTGGGGTCTTGGCCCGCTTTGCGCTGGCAAAATACCTCGACGGGCGGCTCTATAAAGGCTTGGACGGGAACAACGCCGAGTAAATGACCAATCCGGACCAACTTACATTCGATCTGCCAAAACACAGCGCGCTTGGCCTTGATGACTTTATGGTATCTCCCGCCAACCAAGACGCTTTGGATCAAGTCTTGGCGTGGCAAAACTGGGAAGGGGGCAAACTGCTTCTGACCGGGCCGCAGGGGTGCGGTAAAACCCATTTGGCCAGCGTTTGGGCTGAACAAACCAGCGCCGTGTTTTGCAGTCGAGAAGATCTTTTGGCGTTTCAACCCGACGCTCTGCCAGCGGCCGTGGTCATAGATGGCTGTGATCGTATCGTGGGAACGCCGGAAATCGACCGCGCGCTTTTCCATATGTTTAACGCCACCAAAGAGGCCGGCGTGCCGGTTCTGTTCACCGCAACCGATCCCTCATCAAGATGGGCCATCGGCCTGCCTGATCTGGCCTCGCGCATGGCACTTTGCGAGGTCGCGAAACTGTCACAACCAGATGACAAACTGCTTGGGGCGGTCACGGCAAAACAATTCTTGGACCGTCAGTTGAATGTTAAGCCCGAGGTCGTTACCTTCATAGTCCGCCGTATTGATCGCTCTTTCGCTGCCATCGCCACTTTTGTTGACCGG
Source organism: uncultured Rhodobacterales bacterium (assembly GCA_964489925.1). Taxonomy (GTDB): domain Bacteria; phylum Pseudomonadota; class Alphaproteobacteria; order Rhodobacterales; family Rhodobacteraceae; genus CAYLLD01. Next base: position 13,734 of record CAZBBZ010000004.1, on the reverse strand, counting down.
TTGGATCGCGCAGCGCTAAAATCTGGTCGGGCCATTACAATCCCCTTTGTTCGCGCCATGCTTGGCGACAACTAAACCCTAGTTAAACCAAGGCAATAAACATGCAAAAAGACGCGGGCCGTGTCGATGCTGACTTTCTAAATACTGTTGTTGAAGGCGCGCAATCGGATGATTGCCCGGCAATGGACGCTCCAGAACGGTTTTTTAATCGCGAATTGTCTCGGCTTCAGTTTGAAAAACGGGTGCTAGATGAGGCGCGCAATCCAAACGTGCCGCTTTTGGAACGCATCCGCTTTTTGTCTATTTCCGGCAGCAATCTGGATGAGTTTTATTCCGTGCGCGTCGCCGCCCTGCGTGCGCTAGAAAACAGCGGCATCCGCAAGCGCTCGCATGATGGGCGCACCCCAGCCGAGCAGCTTGAACAGATCGAGGCTGAAGTCACGGCCCTGCAAGATGATCAACAAGAAATCTGGAGCGATCTTGCCGCCCAATTGGTGGCCGAAGGCATTGAAATCCTGTCTGAAGAAGACTTAAAAAAAGGCGATCGAAAGCCGCTTTCAACCGTGTTTTTCGAAAGTGTATTTCCAGTTCTAACACCGCTCGCGATTGATCCCGCGCATCCGTTTCCGTTTATTCCCAATGGCGAATTTGCAATCGCGGTGGCCCTAAAGCGAAAAGAAGGCGGGCGCCAGTTAAACGCTGTGGTGCCTGTGCCTCATCAATTGGACCGCTTTATCCGCCTTACGGATACAAAGGCTGGTGTCGTGCGCTTCTTGCCCCTGGAAGCGCTCATTCAGATGTTTCTGCCCGAGTTGTTCCCGGGCTATAAAGTCAGCGAAATCACCCAGTTTCGGTTGCTGCGCGACAGCGGCTTAGAAGTCGAAGAAGAAGCCGATGATTTGGTGCGCGAGTTCGAAGTGGCTCTGAAACGCCGCCGTCGTGGTGATGTTATTCGGCTTTCATTTTCCAGTGGGTCGTCCAAAAAACTGCGCAAGACCATTCTGACCGCGCTTGAAGCACAAGCGAACGTCGTTGTTGAAATCGCGGGCCTCATGGGGGTCGCGGATGTGTCTGAAATCATCGTCGCCGAACGCACGGACCTTCTTTATCGTCCCTATCGCCCCCGCTTGCCCGAGCGCGTGCTGGATTATGATGGCGATATTTTTGCGGCCATGCGCCAAAAGGATATGCTCTTGCATCATCCTTACGAAACCTTCGACATCGTCGTAAAATTCCTGCAACAAGCCGCGCGTGACCCGGATGTCTTGTCGATCAAGCAAACGCTCTATCGCACCTCGTCCAGCTCCCCGATTGTCGAAGCGCTTTGCGAAGCGGCTGAAAACGGCAAATCCGTAATGGCGCTGGTGGAATTGAAAGCCCGCTTTGATGAGGCGCGCAATATTGAGCAATCGCGTCGTTTGGGCCGCGCTGGTGCGCAGGTTGTTTATGGCTTTGTTGATTGGAAAACCCACGCCAAGCTATCTACCGTGGTGCGCCGAGAAGGGGACACTCTGCGCACCTACACGCATTTTGGCACCGGAAACTATCACCCGATCACGGCCAATTTCTACACAGATTTGTCGCTCTTTACTTGCGCACCGGAAATGGGGCGGGACGCGAGCAAAGTGTTCAACTACGTCACGGGTTACGCGGAACCTGTGGGTTTGGAAAATCTATCCATTGCGCCCATGAACCTAAAAACCCATTTGATCGAAATGCTGGAAGCCGAAGCCGATCACGCGCGCGCAGGGCGCCCTGCAGAGGTTTGGGCCAAGGTCAACGCGCTTGTAGAACCCGACGTGATTGATGCGCTTTATCGCGCCTCCCAAGCGGGCGTTCAGATCGACCTTGTGGTGCGTTCGATTTGCGGGTTGCGGCCGGGCATCAAGGGCCTGTCTGAAAACATCCGCGTTAAATCCATCGTGGGTCGGTTCTTGGAACATTCGCGCATCGTGTGCTTTGGCAATGGCCACGGCTTGCCGTCCGAACAGGCGCGCGTGTTTATGTCCTCGGCGGATTGGATGGGGCGTAATTTGAACCGACGCGTTGAATCATTGGTGGAAATCAAAAACCCCACCGTGCATGCCCAGATCATCGAACAAGTCATGGCGGCCAATTTATTTGACCAAGCTCAAAGCTGGGTCTTGGGGCCAGACGGTGAGTATTTGCGCCATGAAACAGGTGAGCAAGACCTGTTCAATTGCCACCGGTTCTTCATGGAAAACCCGTCAATGTCCGGGCGCGGGCGCGCGGGTGGTGGGGATGCCCCAAGCCTGACGCATAGTTAAAACCGCCGTCAAGCTGGCGTCATGTTGACGTAAGGTCGGTCACAGCTGTCAAGAAACTGTCATATAGGGAATTGACCGAACGGGCTGTGAAGTGCGAAATAACCACGGGATCAGCGCGGGACATATGGTTTGAACATTCAACAGGATTCGCTCCTTATTGATGCGCCGTCGTTCGCCGACGCCAGCCAATATCGCCCCACACGGGAACGTCTGAAACGTGTAGGCGTGATCGATATTGGGTCAAACTCCGTTCGGATGGTCGTCTTTGATGGGGCTGCGCGCTCACCTGCTTATTTTTTCAACGAAAAAGTCCTATGCGGCTTGGGCCGCGGTTTGCGCGAAACGGGCAAGTTAAGCGAAGAGGGCCGCGTTTCCGCTCTTAAAGCCATTCGCCGCTTTGTGGCGTTGGGCGAACATATGAAACTGTCGGTTCTATCGGCTGTGGCGACTGCTGCTGTGCGCGAAGCAACCGATGGCCCGGATTTTGTCGCAGAAGTCGAACAAACCACCGGCCTAAAAGCGATGGTTGCAACCGGCGCGCAAGAAGCCACGCTCAGTGCGCAAGGCGTGTTGTTGGGCTGGCCCGATGCCGAAGGGTTGGTCTGCGATATGGGCGGCTCGTCAATGGAGCTGGCCCTGATCGAAAAAGGCACGATCAAAGCCGCAGAAACGTCGATGCTTGGCCCCTTGGTCATGCAAGGCATGAATGATGCCGAGCGTTCCAAGCATATCGAAAACTCTTTGGCCGACCTCAGAGAAAAATTCCCCGGTCAGGTCGATCGCATCTATCTGGTGGGCGGATCATGGCGCGCGCTGGGACGCGTTGACATGGCGCGTCGCAATTACCCGTTGCACGTTCTGCACGAATACAAAATGCCGCCCGAAAATGTGCTGGAAACCGCGATTTGGGCGTCTGAACAAGAACCCGCCGCTCTGCGCCCGTTGACTGATACATCTTCTGCGCGTTTATCGCTAATGCCACTGGCGTCTTCCGTTCTGATCCCTCTGGTGCGGGAATTCGCCCCACGCGAGGTTGCGATTTCCAGCTATGGAATCCGCGAAGGCTTGCTTTACGCTTATATGCCCAAAAGCGTGCGCCGCCTTGACCCACTGTTGGAAGCCGCCCGCCATATGGAACAATCAGCGGCGCGTTTTCCCGGTTTTGGGTCCGCGCTTTATGGTTGGTTAAAACCGCTCTTTAGGGGCCAATCCCGCGCAGAGCGGCGCTTGTTAAAAGCGGCCTGTTATCTGCACGACGTCACATGGCGCGCCCATCCCGATTACCGGGCTGAAGTCTGCTTTGAAAGCGTTACACGGGCCAATCTTGGTGGGCTCGACCACAAGGAACGCGTGTTCTTGGGCTATGCGCTGTTGAACCGCTATAAATCAAGCGGCGAGTTAAGCGCCCCGCTTACGGCGTTGCAATTATTAAGCGAAGACGAACGGGCCGCGGCCATGAAAATTGGCAAGGCTATGCGTCTTTGCGCCATGCTGGCGGGTGGTACGGTCGAATTATTGGAAAAGATGGACATCAGCGTCAAAGGTGATGAGTTGATTCTAACGCTGCAACCAGAAGCCGCTATTCATTCGGGCGAAGTTGTCATGCGCCGTCTGCAATCGGTTGCCACGGCGTTTGATTTAGCCCCAAAGTTGAATCTCGACTAAGAACAGCAACAAATCAAACGCTTAACCATTCCCAGAATCCAAACGGCCCGCCATTGGCGAGCCGCTTTTTATTCCCAAGACTTGAGCCGATTTTCGGCAGGCCGCTGTGGTGTGATCCAAGGGCCTCTATCGCGTGGCGCTTATGCGCTCTGTGCATAACAGCTATTTGATTTTCGCAGGGCGTGCAACACAAAATTTCAAACTGCCTAGCAAAAGCGCAATTCTTTTTCAAAGAGCCAACCCTTATACATTTGGTCAACCCACAAATCTGCCGTTGCGGGCTTGCCCGCCTTAGCCTACATGCTTTTGCCCAAGAGTAACGCATATTCCAACAAGGCCTCCCCCCATGCGACTGTCTCAGTATTTTCTACCGGTCCTCAAAGAAAACCCGTCAGAGGCGCAGATCGCCTCGCATCGTTTGATGCTGCGCGCGGGCATGATTAAACAGCAATCCGCTGGCATTTATTCATGGCTGCCGCTGGGCTTTAAGGTGTTGCGCAAGCTTGAAAACATCGTGCACGAAGAACAAGTGCGTGCGGGCCATCACCCCATGCTGATGCCCACGCTGCAATCGGCTGATCTGTGGCGCGAAAGTGGGCGCTATGACGCCTATGGTCCGGAAATGCTGCGCGTCACGGACCGCCATGACCGCGATATGCTTTATGGTCCCACCAACGAAGAAATGATTACGGATGTGTTCCGCGCGCATGTGGGGTCGTACAAAGACTTGCCCATGACGCTCTATCATATCCAGTGGAAGTTCCGCGATGAAGTGCGGCCTCGCTTTGGCGTCATGCGTGGGCGCGAGTTCTTTATGAAAGACGGCTATAACTTTGATCTCACCAAAGAAGCCGCCCTTCACGCCTATAACCGTCATTTGGTCAGCTACATTCGCACCTACGAACGCATGGGGCTGCAAGCCTTGCCGATGCGTGCGGACAGCGGACCTATCGGGGGCGATTATACCCACGAGTTTTTGGTGCTTGCCGAAACGGGTGAATCCGAAGTGTTCTATGATGACGCGGTGACCGAGATTAAACTTGGGGACCGCACGATTGATTATAGCGATTGGGACCAATGCCAAGGCGTGATGGAGGAATTTACCTCGCTTTATGCGCGCACGGACGAAACCCACGACGAAGCAGAGTTTGCCAAGGTCGACAAATCCCGCCAACGCAGCGCGCGCGGCATCGAAGTGGGGCAAATCTTTTACTTCGGTACGAATTATTCTGAAAAAATGGGCGCTTTGGTGGTCGATGAAACAGGTGCGCGGGTGCCAGTTCATATGGGCAGCCACGGCATCGGTGTCAGCCGCTTAATTGGCGCGATCATCGAAGCCAATCACGATGACAACGGCATCATCTGGCCCGAAGGGGTCACGCCCTATCACGCAGGTATCGTGAACCTAAAACAAGGGGACACTGCAACCGATGCGGCCTGTGAACAGCTTTATGCAGGGCTTGCCGCCAAGGGGTTGGAACCGCTTTATGATGATCGCTCTGAACGGGCAGGGGCCAAGTTTGCAAGCATGGACCTGATTGGCCTGCCGTGGCGCGTCACGGTTGGTCCGCGTGGCCTTGGCAATGGTGTTGTTGAACTCACCTCGCGACGCAGCGGGGAAAGCGAAGAAATGTCCGTAGATGCGGCAATCGCTCGTATTGCCGAAATTTACGCAAAGCTTACATGATCTGGTAACTTATGACAGCTGGAGCAGGTAAATGAACAACTTTGGTATTTCTGGATTTTCGCTGGCGGGCTGGGCGCTGGCTTTGGTGCTTGGCGCTTATTTGGTTTTGTCCCAAGGCCCCCATGATGCAGAGCATGCTGTGGCCACGCAATCAAACACAACTGGCCCTGCCTCTTTGTCGCTTGAAGCGTTTCCAGATACCCACAGCGGGTACAACCTTTGGCTTAAGACGGAAAACTTTCGTTTTGCACCCCGCAATGCAGGTGCGGCTGAAAGCGCTGGCGAAGGTCATGCGCATCTATACGTGAACGGCAAAAAATCCCGCGTCTATGGCAACTGGGTGCATCTGAATGATGCCGCGTTGCGGTTGGGCAAAAACAAAATCCATGTGACCCTTAACGAAAACAGCCACGCCGAAGTTACCGTTGATGGTAAAATCGTTGAAGCGATGCTGACCTTAGACGGCCCTGACCCCATCGCTGTGCGCGGGGCGTGGGTACGCTCGACCGTGCCAATGCGCCCAGCGGCCATGTATATGCGTCTTGGCAATAACACCGGGCGCGATATCGCATTGATCGGTGCCAGCGCGCCAGATTTCAACCGGGTGGAAATTCACGAAAGTCTGGAAAAAGACGGGGTGATGAGCATGGCTCCAGTGGACAGTATTCCCGTAAAAACCGGGGGCATGGCAAAGCTGAAACAAGGCGGTTTGCACGTTATGCTGATGCAACCCAATCGCGAATTGGCCGAAGGCGATGAGGTGAAAGCCACGCTGGAATTTTCCGATGGAACGCTGGTCGATGTGGTTGCGCCCGTTTCCAAAATGCCTCCCCACGGTCCGGGTCACGACCACAGCGCGCATGATCATAGCGCGATGGACAACAGTGCGATGGATCACGGCGATATGCATGAAAGCGACAATCAGTGAGCGATTTGACATGAGCCTAATCGGATGAGCGCGGGCACCCGTCCGTTCGCCGCCTTTGAGTGGCAGATCGCGTGGCGCTACCTGCGCGCGCGACGCAAAGAAGGCGGGATTTCCGTCATCGCTTGGTACGCGCTGATTGGCGTGATGCTCGGAGTGGCCACGCTGATCGTTGTGCAAGCTGTCATGATCGGGTTCCGCGAGGAATTTACCGACCGTATTTTAGGTGCAAACGCCCATCTGACTGTGCTGAACCAGCGCTATGTCAGCGAAGACGGCTCGGTCTCGCGCAAAATTCCCGATTACGCCGCTCTAACCGCGCGCGTCTTGACTGTGGACGGGGTGGTTCACGCCGCCCCTATGGTGCGCGGGCAGGTTATGGCGTCATTCAACGGGCGCAATGCAGGCATTGATCTGCGTGGCCAAACCCTCGCGGATATCAAAGCTTTGCCGCTCATGGCATCCCCGGAAAGCTCGCAAGGCAATCTTGACGACATCGCAACCAACGGTATTGCGATTGGTTCTGGCGTCGCGCGCGAACTGGGCGTGGTCTTGGGCGATATCATCACGGTGGTCTCGCCCGATGGGGTAAAAACCGCCTTTGGCGCCACCATGCCCCGGCTTAATGACTATCAGGTGGTCTATATTTTCGGCGTAGGCCGCTTTGATATTGACCGGGTGCGGGCCTATCTGCCGTTTGAAGAAGCACAGATTTTCTTTAACCGCGAAGGCGCGGCGGATGAGGTCGAGGTTATGGTCGCCGATCCGCAGCTTGTTGAAGATGTGAAGTGGAGCATCGGTGCCGCTGTTGGTGGCGGGCGCATTTTGTGGAGCTGGAAAGATGCCAACGGCGCCATCCTAAGCGCCCTTGATGTGGAACGCCGGGTGATGTTTTTGATCCTCTCCCTCGTGGTCTTGATCGCCGCGCTCAACATTATTTCCGGCCTCGTGATGCTCGTGAAAAACAAAGGGCGCGACATCGGTATCCTGCGCACAATGGGGCTCACGCGCGGCTCGATCATGCGGATCTTTTTCATCTGTGGCTCTGCGATTGGGGTGATTGGCACCTTGCTGGGCGTCGTGCTGGGTTGTCTGTTTGCTTACTATATTTCCGATATCCAAGCGCTCGTTGAATGGGTTGCGGGGGGCGAAGTTTGGGACCCGCAGGTGCGTATGCTGACTGAAGTGCCTGCACGTTTGCGCTGGCAAGATGTGCTGTCGGCCATGAGCATGGCTTTGGTCCTGTCTTTGGTCATCACGCTAATCCCTGCGCGCAATGCCGCCAAGCTCGATCCCGTAGAGGCGCTGCGCTATGAATGATCCTGTCCTAGACCTTCGCAACGTCGAAAAATCCTATGAAACCGGGGCGTCGGATCGCCTGAACGTGCTTTCAGGGGTTGATCTTACGCTTGGGCGCGGGGAAATCGTCGCGCTTGTGGCCCCCTCTGGCGCGGGCAAGTCCACGCTCTTGCATATCGCGGGACTGTTGGATGTGCCGACCACTGGCGAGGTGCTGATCGAAGGCGTGGATACAGGCGGTCTGAAAGACAAAGACCGCACAAAGATGCGGCGCGACCGCATCGGTTTTGTCTATCAGTTCCATCATCTGCTGCCAGAATTCAGCGCCCTTGAAAACGTCGCTATGCCCCAGCGCGCTGCGGGCTTGGCGGTTGAACAAACCCATGAACGGGCAGGGGCGCTGTTGGAAATGGTGGGCTTGACCCCGCGCATGAACCACCGCCCCGCAGAGCTATCGGGTGGCGAACAACAACGGGTTGCGATTTGCCGCGCGCTGGCCAATGTGCCGGGCTTGTTGCTGGCGGATGAACCCACTGGAAACCTTGATCCCGAAACATCAGACCGGGTGTTTGATATGCTCATTCGGATCGCGCGCGAAACCGGGCTGACCGCCCTGATCGCAACCCATAACGTGGCCTTGGCCGAACGCATGGACCGCATTGTGCGCCTAAACGCGGGCCAAATTGCGGACCGCTAGACGGTCGCGCTGATCGCGGCTTAGCCTTCGCAGATGCTTTGCACCGCGACCCACTCGTCGTCTGTTAGCACGGGTTCGGTCGCTGAATTGCCCCCCCAAGGGACCAGCGATGTAGAAAGGCCCTCGCGCCGCAATCCCGCAACCAATGCGGCCGGATGCACAGATGCTTCTTTCATCGAGTCAACGACTGCCATCTCGATTTCGGGTGTCAAAACCTTACGGCTAATCAACAAGCGGTTGATAGAGCGGTTCATGGCCCGCTCAGGCAAATCGCCGGTCAGGATGAACTTGATCCCGTCCCAAGTGCCGCCGCTATCAAACAAGCCGCTCAAAGCTGGGCTCTTGGTGCTGCCCGCCAGCCCCACAGCGGCCCAACCCGCAATTTCTGACGGACCTGACGCATTGCGGATCACCTCGGAATTCAGCACCACATTCCCGCCGGGCAAGGCAATCGCGGGCACGTCCCCTAAATCAAGCACATGCAATTTGCCGCTTCCATCAGGGGACATGCGCCGGGCCACTTTGCTTAACGCGGCCGATCCTGCGGGGGTGTCACAAGCCGGGCCTGTGCGTTCTTCGATCAAGGGTAACATTTCAGCGGCCAAGACTTGGCTGCGCTGGGGTGAAATTAAGCGATGGGCAAAATCGCGCATCAAAGCCGGGCTCATGGCAATCAGCGTTAAAAGAGCCGCCACCGAAAACCCAATCGCCCAGGGACGCACGCGGGACTTTTTCTTGGCCCCACCGCCTGCGGACACCCGCATAAATTCAACGACCTTTTCCAAGGCCTCTTGCATTGGTTTTTCGGTGATCGTCAGCGTGGTTTGGGTGTCGCCATCCACAGCGTAAACCGTTTGCGTCGCGCTTTTGCCAACCTCGCGGATCGCCGAAAGCGACCAATGCGCAATCGGGTCATCATCGCTGGACAAAATCACAAGCGTTGCTTCGCCAAACTTAACCACCACCTCGCGACCATCGTCATCGGGTGTGTCATGCCAAAGGCCCAAAGCCTCCAGCCGGTCGTACCGGTCAAGCGCCGTCATTTTTATGTATTGCCTGCTGTCGGGTTATTATTGTTATTGTTAGCGGCACATTAGCGTAAATTTACCATCCTGTCATGGGGCAAGTGCATAATCGGTTTCCGAAATGCTGTCGCGCAGGGTGAGTTTTGAAATTTTCCCGGTCGCCGTATGGGGAATTTCAGCGCGGAAAATCACATCATCGGGCACCTGCCACTTCGCGACATATTTCGCGACCACGTCCAAGATCGCTTGTTTGTCAGGGGTCGCACCGCTTTTCAGAACGCACACCAAAATTGGCCGCTCCCCCCATTTGTCATGGGGCACACCAATAGCGGCGGCTTCAATCACATCTTCGTGGCTTAGGGCATAGTTTTCCAAATCAATGGACGAAATCCACTCACCCCCCGATTTAATCACGTCTTTTGTGCGATCGGTAATGCGCACATAGCCGTTGGGATCCATCGTTGCCATATCGCCAGTATCAAACCAGTTTTCAGCATCAACCGCAGGGGTGTCATGCTTTAGATAATCCCCAACAACTGCATCGCCGCGCGCCATCAGACGGCCTTGGGCCTGACCATCCCAAGCCACGTCATTGCCGTCGTCATCGGTGATTTTAAGATCAACCGAATAGGGCGGATGGCCCACTGTTTCTTGCACATCCAGCTTTGCGCTGGCATCCATCGCTTCGACCTCTGGCTTGAATGTGCAAATCGTACCCAAGGGCGACATTTCGGTCATGCCCCAAGCGTGCATCACCTGAACACCGTATTTGTCCTGAAACTTTTCAATCACCGCACGCGGACATGACGACCCGCCAATCACCACGCGCTTTAGGGTCGAAAGCGTCTTTTCTTCAGCGTCCAAATACTGCAACAGCCCCAGCCAAACCGTGGGCACGGCCGCCGTGATGGTCACACCCTGTTCTAGCATTTCATAAAGCCCCGCAGGGGACATGTTATTGCCCGGCATCACCATAGAGGCACCCGAAAGCGGCGTTGAATAGCCCGTCGACCAGCCGTTTGCGTGAAACAAGGGCACCACGGGCATCATCCGATCAACCGAGCGCAGTCCTAGCATATCGGGGCCCATGGATACCAAACCGTGCAAGGTGTTGGACCGGTGCGTATAGACCACCCCTTTGGGCTTTCCGGTCGTTCCTGATGTATAACAAATCCCGCAAGGCGCGGTTTCATCCACCGCTTCCCAGTCCGCATCGCCATCCTCTGCCGCGATCAAATCTTCGTAACACAAAACGCCTGCTGGTGCGTTGCTTGGCATATGGGCCGCATCCGTCATCACGATCACATGTTTGACGCTCTTAAATTCGGACAAAGCATCCGCAATGATCGGCAATAAATCCAGATCGACCAAAATCACTTTGTCTTCGGCATGATTGACAACATAGGCCAACTGATCGCGAAACAGCCGGGGGTTCAGCGTATGCAAGGCCGCTCCCGTTCCCGGAACGCCGTACCACACCTTCAACATCCGCGCCGTATTCCATGCCATCGCGCCCACCACATCGCCCGGGCCGACCCCAAGACGGCGCAGCGCTTGGGTCAATTTCAATGCATCCATGCGCACGGTTGCCCAATTGGTCGTTGAAATCGGTCCCTCGGTGTCGCGCGAAATCACCTCGCGGTTCGGGTGGAAACGCGCCGCATGATCGATAATTCGGCCAACCGTCAGCGGCCACATTTGCATGAAATCGCCCATGGCATTTCTCCCCTTGTGTTTTTTTATATCTGGCACCTATTTAGCGCCATTCAGCCGACAAAATAAACTGGATTCAACAAGTGGCAGATCAGCTAACAAAATCTGGACTTTTCTGGCCCGCACTCTTTGTGCTGGGGGGGATGTTTATCATCGGGCTGATTGATAATTTCGTCCCCGAAATTGCGCGACACGCCGGGCTTTGGCAGTTCCATTTTATCCGTGCGGCCATTGCCATCCCGATCATTATGGCGATTGCGCGCTTCCAGCACATTAGCCTATTGCCCAAACGCTTGGGTGCGGTTGTCTTTCGATCCGCAATGATGACCATGGCAATGCTGTTTTACTTTGGTGCTTTGCCCTTATTGCCAATTTCCGCCGTTGTTGCAGGGCTTTTCACCGCGCCGGGTTTTGTACTGATCCTATCGGTCGCCTTTTTTGGCGTTGGGGTGGGTGCGATCCGGGTTCTTTGCGTCGTGATGGGGTTTGCTGGCGCAGTTCTGGTGCTGGACCCAGATTTTTCAGCGCTCTCGATTCTCTTGGCTATGCCGCTTTGCGCAGGGCTATTTTACGCGCTTAATGTGCTTTGCATCCGCCATTATTGCGCGGATGAAAACACCCTGACCTTGCTGATCTGGTTCTTTTTTGGCTTGGGCCTATCGGGTCTTGTGGGCATGCTGTCTTTTCCGCCTGACGGGACAAGTTTCGTCACCCAAGGCTGGGTATCACCAAGTTGGCCGTTATTGGGCTGGTGCGTCATGCAAGCGGTTGGCTCAATCATCGCTGTTGGCTTGCTCACACGCGCCTATCAGACCTGCGAGCCGACTTATCTGACGATTTTCGAATACTCGCTGCTGATCTTCGCAAGTTTCTGGGCGTGGGTTGTGTTTGGCCAAGACATCAGCCTTCAAGCAGCACTTGGAATGGCCCTCATAGCCCTAAGCGGCGCGGTCATCGCCCTGCGTTCGCAGGACTAGGCTCCTGAACGCGCTCCTTCGTTGCTTTGGGGCCATTCCCGATTGGCTCATGCAGCCTTTTCTTCTTTCGGCCCGAAGCGTTCGTAAAAAGTCTCGCCGCTTTTCGCAATTTCGCGCAGCAGGGCAGGCGCTTCAAAGCGCTTGTTCCCGCCTTTTGCTAAGGCGTCGCAAATCTCGACCGCTTTGCCCGCGCCGATCATATCAAGCCAGCTGAACGGTCCACCGGACCACGGCATGAAGCCCCAGCCAAGGATCGCGCCCACATCGCCTTCGCGGATGTCTTGCAACACGCCTTCTTCAAGCGCGCGCACGGCTTCTAGTACTTGAGCTAAAATCAAGCGGTGCTGCACAGTCGTCACATCTGGCTGGTCTGCACTTACAGGCCAGTTGTCCGCCAGCCCCGACCACAAGCCCGCACGCTTGCCCTTGTCGTCATAGTCATAATAGCCCGCGTTCGCCTTGCGCCCCAAACGCCCCTCATCAAACAGCTTGAACAGCACCTTATCCGCCGCCGCTGCCGCCTCTGGGTAATCCTTGCCCATGGCCGCCTTTGTCGCCTTGGCAATCTTCACGCCCAGATCAATCGAGGTTTCGTCATTCAACTGCAGCGGCCCCAAGGGAAAGCCGAGGCTTTTGGCCGCGTTTTCAATCAGCGCAGGCTCGACCCCTTCGCCCACCATCATCACGCCCTCATTGATGTAGGGGATGATGCAGCGATTGGCATAAAAGAACCGAGCATCGTTGACCACAATCGGCGTCTTGCGAATTTGGCGCACGAAATCGAGCGATTTTGCAACGGCGCGATCCCCGGTTTCAGCCCCTTTGATGATCTCGACCAGTGCCATTTTATGCACGGGGCTAAAGAAATGGATGCCGATGAAATCAACGGGCCTCGAAAACGCCTTTGCCAATTCGGTGATCGGCAGGGTCGAAGTGTTGGTCGCAAAAATGCAATCGCTTGGAATTTCCGCCTCGGCAAGCTTGGTCACATCCGCCTTCACTTTGGGGTCTTCAAACACCGCTTCCACGATCAAATCACAACCCGCTAAGGCGCTGTAATCAGGTGTCGCCAAAACGCGCCCAGCAATCTTTGCCGCTTTTTCCGGCGTCGATTTCTTGCGCTTCACGCCGCCTTCAAGAATTTTCTCAACCTCGGCCTTACCTTTGTCAGCGGCCTCTTGGTCGCGATCAATCAGCACAACCTCAATTCCCGCCATGGCACTGACATAGGCAATGCCCGCACCCATCATTCCTGCCCCCAAAATGCCAACCTTTTTGACCGACTGATCGTCCACGTCGCCGGGACGCACAGCGCCTTTTTCAAGCGCCTGTTTGTTGATGAACAGCGAGCGGATCATCGCCGTTGATGTGGGGTTCATGATGATCGAGGTGAACCAACGCGCCTCGATCTTCAACGCGGTATCAAAGGGTACCAACGCCCCCTCATAGATCGCAGAC
>CAZBBZ010000003.1:24556-25133 GCA_964489925.1 uncultured Rhodobacterales bacterium | reverse complement strand
GCGCGCCACCGCCCGAACCCTGCGGTCGGCCATCGGTTTGAAATCCTGCCGCGTCCAACCCGCATTTGCGCGCACTCGCGTAAAGCGTTTCGGTGGTCGCTTTGAGGTCGTTCCAACTGCTGGCCGGGTGGATGTTCACTTCGATCACGCCCGGGTCAGGCGTGACTTTGATTTCTGACAAGCGTGGATCGTTAGGGGCCGGGTAGCCTTCGATGCGAATGGCCGCCTTTGTCTGTTTGGCCGTTTCTTCGACCGCTGCCACCAGTTCGACATAGCCTTCGGTGCTGGCCACAGGGGGCAAAAAGACATGTAGCGCGCCGTTGCGCGGTTCCACGACCAAGGCGGTGCGCACGGCTTTTTCCGGATCGGCAAAAGGCGCGCCATCGCTTGCGGCTGTACCGTCCATTGCCGCTTTATCCGTTTGCTGAGCCCGCTTTGGCGCTTTGGGCGGCGCTTGACGTTTTAGTGCGGTTTCAGGCAAAGCCCGGTCGCTGTCGAAAGGATCGGGTTGATAAACCTCTGGGTAATCCGTGCCTTCCAGATGCGGCAGGGACTTCATTGGCAGACGAAAGCCTGC
>CAZBBZ010000003.1:0-24546 GCA_964489925.1 uncultured Rhodobacterales bacterium | reverse complement strand
CCGGGGATCGCGATTAAGGCCCCACGGCGGGTTTCCCAAATCTCGGACATCCAGCGTACATCGCGCCCGGCACTGGCACTTTGCGCCTGTTGCAAGGGCAGAACCATCGCCACGGGCGCCTCTAGCCCGGTTTCAAAAACTTTGGCCAGTCGCGCGCGGTCCATTGGACTGTCGAGCTTATTGGTTTCCGGCGTCAGGTTGCTTGGCAGTTTGCCTTCTTCGTTGAGATAGCGCAGCGGGTCTTCATAAAGCGGTTGAGCGCAGTCGGTTTCAATCCCCAGATTGGCCGCCAGCGCTTGGGAAAACGCAGCGGCATCTGCGGTACCACTTGTATCTTCGCCCGCGATTAGCCCCGGCTCGGCCCAAAGCGGCGTGCCGTCCTTGCGCCACGTCACACCATAAGCCCAGCGCGGCAAGGGCTCGCCCGGATACCACTTGCCTTGCCCGTGTGTAATCAACCCATCGGGCGCAAATTTCTGCGCCAAATCGCGAATAAACTTATCCGCAAAAGCACGCTTGGTCGGGCCCACTGCATCGGTGTTCCATTCTTCCGCGTCCCGATCCCCATCGGCTACAAAGGTCGGCTCGCCCCCCATGGTCAGGCGCACGTCGTCTTCATCAAGGATCACATCCACCGCGCGCCCAGCTGCATCAAGGGCGTCAAATTGCGCCTCGGTCATAGGCTTGGTGATCCGCGCAGGCTCGCGGATACGGTCAACGGACATCTCGACGTCAAAGGTGACCTCGCAAGGGTCAAGCGTGCCGGCAATTGGCGCGGCTGATCTAGGCGATGGTGTTGCGGCCAGCGGGATATGCCCCTCGCCCGCAAGCAGACCAGAGGTTGCATCAATACCGATCCAACCAGCACCGGGAATAAAGGCTTCTGCCCAAGCATGCAGATCGGTGAAGTCCGCCTCTGGCCCGGTTGGGCCTTCAAGCGGTTCTTCGTCCGCTTTGAGCTGGATTAGATAACCCGACACAAAGCGGGCCGAAATACCAACGCGGCGCAACAGATTGACCAACAGCCACGCGCTATCGCGACAAGAGCCTTTGCCGATCTCTAGGGTTTGTTCCGGGGTTTGCACGCCGGGCTCCATGCGCACGATATAGCTGACGATTTGCGCAACCCGCTGGTTCAGCTCCACCAGAAAATCAATGGTGCGCAAGGTGCCCGGCGCGCTGTTATAAAGCGCGTCGACCTCTGCCACCAATGCTTCGAACCGATCACCGCCCGGTTCTGGGGTTAGATAAGCGGCAAGATCGCTGGCCAAGTCCGGCGCGTAGGAAAAAGGTGCATGAAAGGCGTCTTCTTCAAGGAAGAAATCAAAAGGATTGATCGCCACCATATCAGCGACCAGATCAATGGTGACTTGCAGATGATCCGTGGTTTCGGGAAACACCAAATGCGCTTCGTAATTGCCAAACGGGTCTTGGCGCCAGTTCACGAAATGCTCGGACGGCGACACGTTTAGCGTATAGGACACAATCGGCGTGCGCGTGTGCGGCGCGGGGCGCAGTCGCACCGTCTGCGGGCCTAGATTGATCCGTCGATCATAGCGATAGGTTGTTTTGTGGGTCAGGGCGACGCGAATGCTCATAAAAAAGGCATATGCAGGAAAATTCGGGGGCTCAACAAAAATACGCCGCGCTAAAGCATTGACACTATGAATTAATTGGTTCTGCTTAAGGAATGAGCAACGAGTTTACGTCTTTTGACGAAATGCACCAAGGTACGACCGTTTCGCAACCCTACGAGGATCTCGCATCCTGGCTAGCGGGGCGGCCCTTGGATGATCTGTACCTGAAAGCGCGTGAGGCCGAAAACCTGTTTCGGCGCATTGGGATTACCTTTGCGGTTTACGGGGACACCACCAATGCAGAGCGTTTGATCCCGTTTGATTTGATCCCGCGCATATTTTCAGCAGTTGAATGGGACCGGATTGATCGCGGTGTAAAACAACGCGCGCGCGCTCTTAATATGTTCATCGCTGATATTTATAACGAACAAGCGGTTCTGAACGATGGCATCGTGCCGCGCGATATGATCCTGCAAAACGAAGCTTATGTGGAACAGATGCAAGGGGTCACGCCCCCCGGTGGCATCTTTGCTCATATCATCGGCACAGATTTGGTGCGCACAGGCCCGAATGATTTTTATGTGCTAGAGGATAACTGCCGCACCCCGTCTGGTGTGTCTTATATGCTTGAAAACCGGGCGATTATGACCCGGTTGTTTCCAGAATTGTTTGACCAAATTCCGGTGCGACCAGTCTCTGACTATGGCGCGGCCTTGCGCGATACGCTTTACGACGTGGCACCGCCCGCTTGCAGCGGCACGCCAACTTTGGCGATTTTGACGCCGGGCTCTTATAACTCTGCCTATTATGAACATAGCTTTCTGGCCGATGAGATGGGCATTCCGCTGGTCATGGGCTCGGACCTGACGGTTGAGAATGGGCGCGTTTATATGCGCACGACCATGGGCCTGCGCGCGGTGGATGTGCTTTATCGGCGAATAGATGATGCGTTTCTTGATCCGCTGACGTTTCGTGCGGACAGCATGTTGGGCGTGCCGGGGCTGTTTGAGGCGTATAAAAATGGCGGTGTGACGCTTGTTAATGCACCAGGCACAGGGATTGCGGATGACAAGGCGATCTACTGTTTTATCCCAGAGATCATTCAATACTATCTGGGCGAGGCGCCGATTTTGCCCAATGTGCCGACGCTGCGTTGTGGCATCGCGGATGAATGTGCTGAAGCCTTGTCGAAAATGAACGAATTGGTTTTCAAGCAGGTGCATGGCTCTGGTGGGTACGGCATGTTGATCGGCCCGCGCGCCACCGCTGCGGAAATCGAGGACTACCGCGCCCAAGTGCTGGCCGAACCTGCCAATTTCGTGGCTCAACCTACGCTGGCTCTGTCCACGGCGCCGACGCTGTTGCAAGACGGGCTTGTGCCGCGTCACATTGATTTTCGCCCCTTTGTTCTTAGCGGCAAAGAAACCCGGCTGGTCCCCGGCGGGCTGACACGGGTGGCGATGAACGAAGGCTCTCTGGTGGTGAACTCGTCCCAAGGTGGCGGCGTCAAAGACACATGGGTGCTAAGCAAATGAGGGTGCTAAGCAAATGAGCGAGTTTGGCATGCTGAGCCGGGTTGCGGGCAATCTGTTTTGGATCGGGCGCTATGTGGATCGGGCCGCAAATATTGCGCGGCTTGCAGATGCAGCGCGGCGGATCGAAGCGATGCCCGGCGAGGGTACGGTGAAATCGTCGGAATGGGCCTCGGCCCTGATAGCGGGCGGGTTGCGCCACGAAACTGAAGGCTTTCTGGATGTGTCGCGCACCACGGCCGTACATTCTTTGTTTTTTGACAACAACAACCCGTCCAGCGTGGTGTCATGTGTAAATATGACGCGCGAAAATGCCCGTGCGGTACGTGCTGATCTGTCCCAGGAGGTTTGGGAGGCGATCAATGACACTTGGCTATCTTTGCCCGGTCTTTATTCCACGGGGCCAAACCAAGACTTGGAGCGCATCATAAGCGAGGTCAAAGGCGCAAGTTCACGGATTCGCGGGTCAATCAACGAATCCCTTTTGCGCAACGACGGGTTTTACTTCATCAAAATTGGTCAAGCCATCGAGCGGATTGACAGCATGGCGCGGCTTGTGGACGTGAAATATAACGTGCTTTTGGGCAACCCGGCAGATGTGGGCAGCCCCACGGACCGCACCCAATGGCAGGCGCTTTTGCATGCATCGGCGGCGCAGCGGGCCTATAGTTATGCAACCAAGTCGGATGTCAGCGCGCGCGGCGTTGCGCAGTTTATGTTGCTTTCAGGCGAGTTTCCCCGTTCGATCCTGTTTAACACCCGCGAGTTGATGGCCGCTTTGAACGGGTTGGAGCGGCACTACGGCATGGAAAGTAATTGCCGTCACAAAATTGTCGAATTTTTGAATTGGATTGAGAGTTGTAAAATCGATAGTATTATTTCTCATGGTCTTCACGAGTTCCTTACGGAAGTCATAGAAAAGAGCTATGGAGTGGCCGAAGCTTTTGGGCAAAGTTACGGGTTTGTTATGGTGGATGACGACGCGGTGGCGCCTTTTGAAGCGGCTCAAAGCCAAAGTTAATAACAATAAGCCGGCTTGAACGGCGAGGGACGAGCATGACCTATTGCGTGGGTATGAAGTTAAACGAAGGTATGGTGTTTTTGTCCGATACCCGCACGAATGCGGGCATGGATAACATCAGCCGGGTGAAAAAGATGTTCACGTGGCATGTGCCAGGTGAGCGGCAGATCGTTATGCTAACCGCTGGTAATTTGGGCATCACTCAAGCGGTGATTTCCAAGATTGACGAAGCGATCACCGACCACGGGTCAAACAAAGAAACGATTTTGAGCACAAACTCGTTGTTCACTGCCGCTGAACTTGTGGGCCAATGCATGCAGCAAGTGCAAGAGGACTACGGCCCCGGTTTGCAAGCGCGAGGCGAAAGTTCGTCCGCGACGATCCTGATGGGCGGCGAGCGCTTGGGCGGTGCGCCGCGGTTGTTCCAGATTTATGCGGCTGGTAATTTCATCGAAGCGTTGGATGACGCGCCTTTCTTTCAAATCGGCGAACATAAGTACGGCAAGCCGATCTTGGACCGGGTGATCACACCTCAAACGCCGCTGCAAGACGGGGTGATCGCCTCGCTTTTGTCGATGGACAGTACCTTGCGGTCAAACCTTGGGGTCGGGATGCCGCTGGATTTGGCGATCATGCCGACCGGATTGTTGGACCTAAGCCAGAACCGGCGCATTCAAGTGGACGATCCGGCCTTTCGCGCGTTTTCCGACCAATGGTCGACCCAGTTGCGCGATGCCTTCGGGATTATGCGGCAAATGGAAGTATAGACGCGAGTATCTTTCGCCTAACCTTACTCGGCCAGCGAACCTAGGAAGGTATAGATGTTCAGCGCGTCTTTGGGCTTCTTGAGCTTAAAGGTCATTTTGCTTTTGGCCTTGCTGTCGTCCAAATACGCTTTCAAGAACGCTCTTGGGTCTGCGACATAGGCCATAAACGTCTCTTCGTCCCAAACAAGTCCGGCTTCGCCTGCGGCTACAATCGACTTTCCATATTTGAACCCGTCAACACTGCCCGCGGTGCGCCCGACGATGCCGTACAGGTTTGGCCCGGTCTTACTCGCACGACCAGCAAGCGTATTGCCCTCGTCGTCCATCACCACATGGCAGGATTGGCATTTTTTGAAGCCTTTTTCGCCCGCCGCGATATCGCCGTCTTGCGCCAAGCTTGGACTAGCAATCAGCCCCATCACTAGGCAAGCGGCGCTCAAAGCTGTTGATTGTCTGATCATTTGGATCACCTTTCTTGGTATTCGTGATATGAGAAATGCGCGGCCCCGTTTAGGTTGCCACCCGGATTTTTGGACCCGTATTTTTGAGCTGTAGACACCATTCCAAAATGGCAATTTCATCGGCGGGCAATTCTTGGTGGTGACCGCCGGAAAACTCATAAAACGCGCCCTTGTTGAAGCCATTGACCATGGTGAGTACCGGCACACCAAGTGCAATGGCCTCACCAATCACCGCGCGAAAACCCGACCCGCTGGCTTCGCGCTTGCCGAATTTGTTGATCACCAAAAGGTCCGTTTCGGGCCCCATATTTTCAGACACAAGCGCCACCGCGGTTTCCAACGCCGCGCTGTCGATACGGCAACCACGCGCGCCCGAGCCCAAGCTCTGAGAAATGCGCAGTTGCCTTCCGCTAGGGAGAACCTCGATATCCATGTCGCAAAGCTGATCGTCTTGGCGTTCCGTGTTCACTTGGACCGTGCCTTGCACGTTCAAACCTCGGGCGATCAACTGATGCGCCACGCGGCACAACACTCGATCCCCTGCACCGCGTTTGGTTGTCTGGACGAACCCAAGCGGGGGAAGTTGTGCGTCCAACTGGGTGGCCGAACTAAAGTCGGCATTTGGACGAAACACATTCACAGCAAATTACGCCGAAAGATCGATCCACCATCCCCAGCGGCGAAATACTGACCAGCGCCGTCCACAGTGATGGCGCGCAGACCGGATGTGGTGCCGGTTTCGTCCATATGCCACCGCTCACCGTCATGGCGCGCCGCGACCCCAGCCGCGCCAACGGCCACCACGTCGGTGTCCGTGCCCGCAAGCGCGAGTAAATCATTGCGCGCGCGTGCTGGTGTAATCAGCCAACGCGACCCGTCAAAATGCCCAATGGTTCCTGAAAGTCCAATGACAAAGATGTCGCTAAGCGAGCGGCCCCAGACATCGAACAGAAAATGTTCAGTGCCTGCGTTAAATTCATCCCAGCGCGTGCCATTCCAGCGCATGACCTGTCCAAAATCCCCCACAGCAAGCAGGTGGTCCGCATCCACGCCCCAAAGCCCATAAAGCGCGCTTTTGGTGCCAGAGGGCATACGCTCCCAACTCTGGCCAGCCCAATGCATCACGAGGCCTTCGTCCCCTGCTGCAAAGATTTGCCCTTCTCCATCGGCCCAAAGCGACAGGAGCGTCACGTCCATGTGCAAATCGAAATGCTTGCGCCATTTGGTGCCGTCAAAGTGATGAATCTCACCCAATTGGCCAGCGGCCAAAATGCCCCCTTCCGGCGCGCGCGTAAGGTCGTGTATGCCAAGTTCACCCGCAGGTGGCAGAGCTTCCCACTTACCGCGATCTTGCATCAGCACCGTGCCTTCTTCGCCGCAGGCATAAAGTCTGTCGTCCAGCTTGTCGTGCCACATGCCCCATAGCTGGCGGTCCGTGCCACTGGTGAGGGGTTCCCAGTTTGCGTCGGGCTCATCAGACAAAACTGTGGGTGCAAAACACGTTAGCGCCTCATCGTCGCCCACCAAAATAGTGGCAAAATCGCCAACCGCCATCGCTTCGCCACTTGGCAAGGACACCAGTCCCAAAAGGTCATGCGACGTCCCGCTTTGCACCCGGCCAATTTGTCCATCGCTGATCAGATGGATATGCCCCGCATCCCCAAAGGTCAGCACGCCCTTTTGCGAGTGACCAATTGCGCGAAAGCGGCTGAATTCACCGTCCTTAAAAAGGCGCTCGAAGCCATCGCCATCCCAAAGCACCAGATCGCCGCGAAACCCATTGGCATCTACGAAATAACGCCCTCCGGCCAAAAGAACGAGGTTTTCACCCAAAACAAGCGCGCAGGTGAAGTTCGAACCAATCGGACAGGCAAGTTCTTCCCACGCGCCGGTTTGGGCGCGCAAAAGCACAGTGCCATCGCCACCAGCGGCCATAACGCGTCCATCTTCCAATAGAATGACAGAACGCAGATGCGCCTTGGTTCCCGCTTCCTCAACCGCCCAATCAGAGCCATTAAAATGTAGTATTGTGCCGCGATCCCCCACGGCCCAAGCGGTCCCATCCGCCGCGCCGCAAATGGCAAATAGCGGCGTGTTTTCAGGCGCAGACGGGTATTTACCCGCCTCATCAACCACGCATCCGCGCAATTGGTGCCAAGCCTCGCCATCAAAACGCAGGATCAGACCCATCCAGCCCACCGCCCATAGGTTGGAGCGATCATTGCCCCACAAAGCGTGAATCGGCACCGGTGCGGGGCAATCCATGCGGTCCCACGCCTCACCGTCAAAATGGTTGATCGCGCCGTCGTCCCCAACGACAAACACACCGGCCTCATCCGCCCAGCCATCCCAAAACACATCACCCTGACCCGATGAAACACCGCCGACCGAGTACCAGCCCCCGCCCGAGGTCGGTTTGGTTCCAAACTGCCCCCGGAACAATCCACGGCGCGAAACCGCTCCTACCATTGCGTCCATTTATGGGTCGTCCTTTGTGATCTGGGATGCGCGTTTGAGCCGCGCCCATTCAAGGTCCAAGAGCTCTGCCGTTTCGCGGCTCAAACCGTCGCCATCCGGCAGGTCTTTGAGAGCCTCTTGCAACCCATCCGAATTGAGGTTTTCCGCAAAAACATCAGACATTGCAGCCGCGACCGCTTGGCCAAAGTCTTCACGCCCCAATTGCGCAACCGCTTGGATTGCAGGGGCAAACGCTTTGGCGACTGTGGTATCGGGGGCCGCACTTACCACCGGTTCACCACGGTCCGAGCCGAGTGCCAATTCGGGCGCCAGAGGAATTTGTGCAAGCCGCTTTATGTCGAGCGCCTTTAACGCGTCATCTAGGCCCGCTTCGGGGAACAGGTGAAATTCTTCGTGGCAATTCGGGCATTCCACCCCGGCCATGTTCACAACAGCCCCCACCACCGGAAGGCCGCGTTCGTTGCAAAAGCGCCCGGCCTTTAGACTATCCATCTGCGCCACCGCTTGAGGCGAGGTGACGAGCACAGCTGAAACATTGCTGCCTTCCAGCATGTCACACAGGGTGATCAGCTCGTTGCCTGTTCCCGGCGGCATATCGACCACCATGAAATCCAGCGAGCCCCAGTCAAAGCTGCCAATCAGGTGATGAATGAAATCGTGTTTATAGGCATCGCGCCACACAATCGGCGTGGTGTCATCTTCGACCATAAAGGCCAGCGAGCCGACTTTGATGGGGTGCTCAATGCCGTCGGCTTCAAAGTCGTGGGTGTCCAAACCGCCTGCACTGGTGCGGATTTTCGCACCCGCGAAGCCAAAGAACCGACTTTGGTTCGGCCCGTGGATATCCGCATCCGCCACGCCAACCCGAAAACCGTCGCGGGCGAGCCCGGCGGCCAAGTTTGCGCTAATCGTGCTTTTGCCAACGCCGCCCTTATTGGCAAGCACCACGATAATCTGGTCAATTTCTTCAAGCCGGGTCTCGATCAGCACCTTGTTGTGGTAAGGCTTATCAAGCGTGCAGTTTTCTTCTTTGGGACAAAACTCGCAAGCATGACCAAGACCGCAGTCTTCTTTGGGCACGCTTGCCTTTTCTTGAGGCGTCAGGAACTCCATCGTTTAGTCCGAACCCATCTCAACCAAAATCCACCCGTCTGATACGCTTTTGAAGCCATCGCGCTGCTTTTCTGCGCCCTGCCACGTAGCAAAGGCCATGGGCACCACATCCCGGTTCAGCGCCGCATTAAATTCGCCGCTTGCTTCAAGAGGGCGCGACATCACCACAGTCCATTCGTTCGCATCACCTTCGTTGTCGAAATAAAGACTGTCGCCCGACACAGGCTGCTCATCCAGCATGGTTGTGCTGCCCGGACCGCCAGCGGCCAAGTTTTGAACGCTGTCCCCACCAGAGCGCCAATACCATATGTTAACCGCGCTATCCGGGCCGTCGCCCATGATGTAGGATGTGTCATCATCCCCCAGCGAGAACTGCACCGCCGCACCATCGCGAAACCGATCAAATGCCGTGGCCGTATCAACAGTGTCGTCGATCCAACGCAGGCGGACATAAAAGCGTTCAGATGTTTTGGCGAGCGTCATGTAAAGATAGCTCGTTTCCGCATCGTAATTGACCCGCAGATCCACGGATTCATGGACTGCAGGGGCGGGGTTCATCGCCACGCGGTATTCCGGCAGGCGGTCCCAGATGATGTCATCAGGGTCATTGGTGCTGCGCAGATAAATGCCATCGGGAATGATTGAGACCGGAACAGTGTCGTAGGCCTCTAGCAGTTTAACATTCGCCTCTGCCATGCTTTCACCAAAGGCCAAGCTCGGTGCGGCAAAAAGGGCAAGCGCTGTTAGGGTCGCGATCGGTCTGTTCATTGTGGATCTCCTCATCCCCATAGGTTTTGCGCCGCACTCTGCACTGGCGCATTGGTGGGTTTGGGTGCGTCTGGGTCGCGGAATGGGCCCACGCGCGCCTCTAGTTCATTGGTTTGCATCTCGGCCCAAAGTGCTAGGTCCTGCACCAATTGGGCCAGCGTTGGATCAAGGTGATCCACTGGCGAGCGGCGCAACAATCCGGCGACAGTTTCAAGGGTTTGGCCCAAGTAACGGCACAGGAAATCCCGTTGCGCGCGCCGATAGCCGGTTACGTCTTTGCCTGCCGCCAAAGCCTTGGCTTCCAAATGGCACAGCACGGCCATCAGCTCTAGCATGCTGGCCAAATGATCCGGCTCGTCTTGCTTGCCTTCATCACTTGTGGCCGCTTTCAGACCGAAGTGTTTATAAAACGCTATCACATTCAACATGAACACAGGACGGGTTAGACCCGCCAGAATATGTTCGTGATCGCCTGCCAGAAGAGCTGCAATCGGCTTGCCGCCGCGCCCATGCAGAAAGGCGGTGATATAGCCCGCCTCATAGCTGTCATAGTCCGCAGACACAGGCATCTTTGGCCAAGGTGCGCCGCTTGCATCCTGCCATGCGTCAGAAAATGCGCTGTGAAACTCGCCCGACGCAAATGCGGCGTAGACTTCCTGCGATGGGTGTCCAAAGGCCAGCGCTGCCAGCCTCCAGATGGTTTCTTTGGCCTGAGCGCGACGGGGGCTATCCCCCATTGGCGGGCGCGATGACAAGGCAACTGACATCAGCTTAGCTTGAACATCTCGGCGTGACGATAACCGATCAACGTGTCCATCAACTCGCTGGTCTGACCTGCGGCTTTTTTGGCCCGTTCTGCTGTGATCGTGTCCAAAGCTGACGCGACACCGTCGCCAAACAAGCTTTCCAGATAATCTAGCGGCACGCGGCTTTCAGCGGTTGCGCCGCCGTTCTCATCAATCTTGGGTGGTGAAAGCGGCGGCACATAGAAGACGTTCGGCTTGGTTCCCATCTCTGGATACAAGGGAAGTGCGACTTTGTATTTGTCGACCAGAGTGTGAATTGGACCGTCTTCGTCATCCCGATAACCGATCCATCGGATGCGACCCACGCATTGCTTGGCACAAGCGGTTGGCAGACCTTTTTCAATCCGCGGATAGCAGAAAATGCATTTTTCCGACTTCGAGATTTCTTCGTTGAAATAGACCTTCTTGTAAGGACAGGCCGAAACGCAATAGCGGTAGCCCCGACAGCGTTCTTGGTCGATCAGAACAATCCCGTCTTCTTGGCGTTTGTAAATCGCGTTGCGCGAACAAGCGGCCAAACAAGCGGGGTTTTCGCAGTGGTTACATAAACGCGGCAGATAGAAGTAGTAGGAATTCGGATACTCGCCTTCGCCCTCATCTTCATCCCAGTTCGCACCCCACGTCGGTTTGACATTGGGCCGCAACCACGGGTCCGTGCCGGTCATCAGCGCTTCTTCGTAGTTGTAATCCCACGGCACGCCGTAATCTTCGGCGCTTGGCTCTTTGCCCATCTTCAGGGCACCATCCTCGTCAAAGCCGCCGCCCATTTCGGCATAGTTTTTCGGATAGCCTGTACCGGGCATCGTTTCCACGTTGTTCCAGTACATGTATTCGCGGCCATTGCGGTTGGTCCATTGCAACTTACAGGCCGAGGTACAGGTGTGGCACCCGATACATTTGTTAAGGTCCAAGACCATGCTCAGCTGACGTTTCACAGCCATATTAAATCCTCCCTAGCTCGCGATTACTTACGCTGGCTCAACGTCGACGCTGCTTTCATGCGCCAATTGGTTTGCGTTCCATTTGAAAAGCTTAAAGCCCAGATGCCCCCAGCCCCCGGCCAGCTCTAGCGGCTGGATCAGGCTGGCCATGGTGTTGTTCATGGGCTTCATTTGTTCGTATTGATGCGGCTCCCAGCCGTGTTCCATCATGATGGAAGTATCCGGCAGGCTGGGGTAGAATTTTGCCTGAGCAAAGAACTCGCCAATCCCGTTAAAGACCCGCACCTTAGAGCCATCGATGATGCCCTTTTGCGCGGCCAGTTTCGGGCTGATGTAGATGTTCGGTTCGCCCCGTTGCAGACGCATCATAAACTTGTTGGAGCGCCAGTTAGAGTGGATCCCCCAGCGGGTATGGGGCGAGTAGAACGACAGCGGATAATTCGACGCCTCGCTGCCCGCATGGTGGCGCGCTGTGGGCACAACCGCGCCCATTTTGATGAAGTTTTTATGATCGCAATAAAACGTCACTCGCCCCGTGAGCGTTTCATAAGGTTTCTTGTCTTGGGTCTGCGCCACAAAAGGATTGTAGGGCTCGTCCACCGGGATCGGCTGGTTGTTACCGCCTTCCGCGTTCATCACTATAAAGCCCTGTTCGGCGGCTTCTTCTAGCGTGATATCACCCATTTCAGGACTGTTATCGACCAACCATTTGGTGGCGTCATAATCCGTCAGCAGCGTACCGCCCATGGTGTAGTCATCATAGATCGTATGCAGATCGCGGGTGACGTTGCCATCTTCATAGCCTTCTGTGATCCCCCGCGCGATGGAGCGTTCCTGCACCTTCTTGGCCAAGAGCGCCATAATTTCCCAATCGGGCTTGGCTTCGCCAATTGGATCGACCGGGCGGGAAAAGACGTTGATAAAGCGGTGATAGCCCACAGATCGCAGATCCCACGCTTCATAGTGGCTCGCAGCAGGCAGCAGATAATCCGCCCATTGCGCGGTGCTGTCCATGCGCACGTTCACGTCAACGAACAGCTCTTTGACCTCGTCCAAAATCCGCTCGCGATATTTGTCCGCGAATTTATTCCGGCGGAACTTGTTGTCAGCGATCGAGATCAGGCCTTTGACATCGCCGTGATATGGCATCCACCCTTCGTCGATGCTTTCATTGATCATCTCTTCCATCTCATCGAGATTGAAGCCAACGCGCTCTTTCAGCTTTTCATCGTCAAAATGCTTGCGTGCGTGTTCGATCATATGACCGCGCTGGAACTCGGCCATGCCACCGGGCTCTAGCCGTGGGAATTTCTCGAACCCGTAAAGTGCAAGTTGCAGCCAAGGCACGTGTTTCCAATCGATCCAAGAGGTATCGAGCCCCCCGGTTTTCCCGCCATGCCCGGTCAGCGCCAGCATCAGCGATTGCGCCCAGCCGGTGTAAATCCCGTTAGAATATCGCCCGACGTTAAAGCCCAGCATCAGGATCGCTTTTTTGGCATTGGCAAAGAGCCGCGCCTCACTTCGAATGGTTTCTGGCGCGATGCCCGTTTCCGATTGGGTCATTTCGGGCGTGAATTTCGCCGCCTCAGCGCGGACTTTCTCAAAGACCGTGGTGACCTCGATGCCTTCAACCGTGAAGCTGCCCTCAAGTGCCGGATCAACGTCGCCCAGCACCAGAGTTTTTTCTTCAGAGCCCATCGACCCTTTGACCATCACAGGCCCGTTTGTTGTCATATCCCAGTGATAAAAATTCTGGTCAGAGCCGTCAGCGACCAAGTCCGCTTCGCGCAGCATTAAACCGGTGTCTTTGCGCACCAGAACCGGCAAATCGGTCTGCTCTTTGATGAAATCTGGCTTAAACAGCCGTTCTTCCATGATCACATTGATGAACGACATGGCCAGAAACGGGTCCGCGCCCTGTTTGATCGGCATCCACAAATCCGCGTGGATCGAGGACGGGTTGTAATCCGGTGCCACCGAAACAACGCGCGCGCCGTTCCATTTAGCTTCCCACAAATAATGCGCATCAGGGATACGGGTCGCGTTCGGATTAAACAGCGACATCATAATGTAATCCGCATCAAACCACGCATCAGACGTGAAGCTTTCCAGCGGGTTGCCATAGGCAAGATGCGCACCAGTGTTCAGGTCGCCCACATCCGTAAAGATATCGAGCTGCACACCGCCCAAAAGCGAGGCAAAGCGATAAGGCGCTGCAAAGCGCACCATCGACAGATTGCCGGACCCTGTGTGGGTCATCAGATTGCCGGGGCCGTATTTTTCAAAGATATCGACGATCTTATCGGCGATTTCCTCGGTAATCTCGTCCCACTCCATACGTTGCCATTTGCCCTCACCACGCTCGCCCACGCGCTTCATCGGGTAACGCAGGCGGTCGCCTTCATACATGGCCGCCGAATGGATCGAGCCCTTTTGACAGCCACGCGGGTTCGCATCAGGCACATTGGGATTGATCTGCGGATATTTGGCCAGCTGTTCTTCGCGGATCACGATGCCGTCTTTGACATAGACATCAAAGGCACAGTTGCCCACGCAGTTGATGCAATGGGCCGCTTTGCCGATTTTGTCCCAAGTGAACTCACGACGATAAAGATCTTCCCAATCGCGATAGGGATATTCTTCGTCGAGCGTGTCTTCGATGGGTTCCAGCCTGTTCAAAGACCAAGACTTGTTGGCGGCCAGAATTCCGGCACCGGCGAGTGATGAAGTTTGCAGGAACTCACGACGCTTCATGCGCAGCATGGTCTTCCTCCCTATGGCTAGATACCCAATTGACATGGGCTGATTCACTAACAACGAGCGTAGAAAGAAAACCGCGGCCAAAGGCTGCGAAGTTGTTAATAATTGTAAACGAGTTGTAAACAAAACCGGGCTAGGGGTTTGCCCCGCCCCGTTAAGATGCTTCACTCAAAGAAAAAAAGACGCGATTTCAGGGAGAGCCCCAGTCAGGGGCTAAAGATATATGCAGTCCAGTTTGGACCCGGCAAAAGCGTCTGGATATGGGCGCAACAGCACGACCGATGCGATCATAGAGTTTTTGGCAAACCGGCTTGATTGCCTTGTCGATCATTCTATCGAGATCGCAAAATCCAATGGCTATGCCCCTTTCACCACAACGATCCGCGCCGCTTGGGTAGAAGCCATCGTCAGCGTTACAAACTCGCTTGAAAGCTATCTTGAAGGCGAGGATAGCGCGACATCCGGCCCCTTAGCCACATTGGACTACGCCGCTGATCCGCGGTTTGCGCGCATGCGCCTGATCGCGCGCCAACACCGGACGCTTGGCATTACGCAGCAGATGTATCTGGGTTTGTTCAAACATTTTCGCAATCTTTACCTTGCAGAACTCGCAGATCTGCCCGGCGGGATCAGCATTGCCGAAAGCGCGCGCGTGCGGGACTTTTTTGATGAAACCGAACTAAGCATTAGTGCGGATTGGAACGGTAACAGCGACAATCAACGGCTGCGCGAACTGCAAGAACGCTCTCGCGCGATCACCTTGGACAAGGACCGCTACTTCGCGGTGTTTGAAAGCCTGCAAAACCCCGCGTTTCTACTGGATCGGCAAGGCAAGCTGGTGAATGCCAACCAAGCCTCGGCAGAGGTGTTTTTGGGCGGCGATTCAAAAGCTGGTGATATTGTTTATTTGCGCTCGATGCGCCGCCTGCGGACCTCGCTTCAAACGGTCATTGATGAAATCATGCAACCGGACTTGCAAAAAGAGGACAGCGTTTGGCTTGACACAGTCGCCGGGCAACGCTGTTTTGATATTCGCACGCGGGCGCTGCATGACGCCGTCGAAAACACCATGCTGGGCCATGTGGTGCAACTCAACGACGTGACCGAACATCAGCGCCGGACTGACGCCGCACAGCAATCCGAACAAGGCATGTCGCGGTTTTTAGCGACCATGAGTCACGAAATCCGCACGCCGCTGCACAGCGTTTTGGGCGCGGCCGAGCTGTTGCGCAATTCTACGAATGCCTCAAACAATGTCGCTCAAACTGCCGCTGATCACGCGGCGGGGGAAACCTATCTTGACGTGATTGAATCTGCGGGCAAAGCGCTGTTGCAGACCCTTAGCAACGTGCTTGATTATTCAAAGTTTGAAAACGAACCACCCGTCGCGCGCCCCACGCTTACAGATCTGTTCGAAGAAATCCGCGACTTTAGCCGCTATGCCGTGATTGGCCGCGATGTGTCCCAAAGCCGCCTTCGTTTTGAAATTGACGCGAATGTGCCAAAGACGGCCTATATTGATTGGGGCAAAACCCAGCAGGTCCTCAGCAATCTGGTTTCAAATTCCTTAAAGGTGGATCGCGGCGAAGGTGTTGTGGTGTCGATTAGGTATGAAACCCGCGACAAGACCAACCACCTGCGCTTTGAGGTGCGCGATACCGGGCCGGGCATTCCGGAAACCGCGGCAGCCGCACTGTTTCGCCCTTATGAGCATGCCAAGGCGCGTGATACGGGCAATGGTGGCTCCGGTCTTGGACTTGCGATTTCGCATTATCTGGTCGAAGCGATGGAGGGGCGCATCGGTTATGAAAACCAACCGGAGTGCACGCTAGTTTGGTTTGAAATCCCGCTTAGACCCATGGCGACAGAACGGAACGACCTGCCCGCAAAGTCTGCCGCGTCGCCTGCGTCAAATCAGTTGCGCTTGTGTTTGTTGGTGGATGACGATCCGGTTAGCTCTATTGTAACGACCCGTCAGTTAGAACATCTCGGCCTGCTGGTTACCCGCGCCGCTACAGTGCAGGAAGCCAAGCGCCATGGCGCCGAGGCTAATTTCGATGTGTTTGTGGTTGATTATCTCTTGCCCGATGGCGACGGGCCAAGTTTGACGAAACACCTGCGCGCCCATCACGGCAAGGATGCTAAATTTCTGGCGCTAACAGCAAATGTAGAAGCATTGGCCGATGGTGCCGATGTGTTTGACGAGGTGCTGGCCAAGCCCGTTGGCCAAACCAGTCTTGCCTCTGCCATTTTCGGAGCTGGGGTGCGCAATTTACCCACACACGGGCGCGCAAATATTGAAGTCGAAGGGTTGCGCGGACTTGCGCCCGAAACAGTTCTAGCGATGATCGAGAGTTTCGCCACCACTTGGGCGGAGTTTCGCGGTCAGATCGCTGTCCATCAGCCCCCCTTAACAAACCATGACTTAGGAGCCATCGCCCATCGTCTTGCGGGCAGTTGCGCAATTTTAGGGCTTGTCGAATTGGAACCTGTGTTGCGCCAGCTAGAAACGCAATGTTCAAATTCACAGGGTGACGTTGACCTGTCGCCCTTCCGCCCAAATCTAGACCGAGACCTGAGCCAGTTGATGTCCTGGAAACGCTTAAAAGCACTTTCGTCGACATGAACGGTCTGGCCTCTCATAACAGCAAAACCGCTGTGTTGGCCAAGCACGCTGTGCTTTGCGTCGAAGATGACCCCATCGTGCAGTTGATGTTAGAAGATGTGGTCGTCGGTGCCGGGGCCTCATGCGCGGTTGTGGGCACGGCGCGCGACGCCGAAGCGCAGTTGGCCAACAGCCGTTTCGATTTGGTCCTGCTGGACCGTCGCCTGCCCGATAGCGACGGGTTGTTGTTGATGCAGGCCATAAAGAACAGTTCGGACTGCCCAGTCATCGTCTTAAGCGCCATGAACGACACCCGCGACAAACTGTTGGGCATTGGCCTTGGGGCAGCGGAATACGTCACCAAGCCGTTTAACCCCCTCGAACTAAGCGCGCGCATCCGCCAGTTGCTGAACACGCAGGCGGACCTTGAACACGACCAAGAGCTATATGAGTGCCGTGGCCTGTCATTTCACCCGCGCTCACGGCGTTTGGAAATCGGTGGGGTGTCTACGTTTCTGGCCCCCGCAGAGGCCCGCTTGCTCCAAACATTTTTTGCCAATGAAGGCGATGTTCAAACCCGCGATCAGCTGTCACAAGCCGCAAGCGGGCGCGATTGGTCGCCGGGGGATCGGACAATCGACGTGCTGGTCAACCGCCTGCGCCGCCGCCTAGATCAAAGTGCTGCGGAAATTGTGACCGTGCATCGCACAGGATATTTGCTCTCGCTCAGGGCCGCGCAAGACTAGCAAACGAGTTTGCTAAGAGACATTTTCCCTTAACGCGACCGGGCGTGAATGCAGCGCGAAAATTCAACATCTTTACCCCAAATAGGCGATGCGCGGCATTGGTCAGGTTTTAGATTGAACGCACGGACCGCGCCAAAAGGGGCCTTGATCCACTAAGGAAAAAAAGAGTCACACTTCGTCTAGAAATGTGGTTTAGTCGTCACACACACAAATACACACACTATTCCATTCCAGTTTCTAACGGTCACATGCGGCACTCCGTATGGCCCGCTTTAGGGTGAAAACATGAAACGACCCGCTTCGAACGGCATCGATCCGTCGACGATTGTTGATCGGCTTTATGACATCGCTTTAGATCCAAGCTCGTTGGATGACTTCATGCGTGCCTGGAATGAAGCCGGTCTAGATTCCAGCAAAGCCCGCCAAGCCATCCAAAGCATTGATCAGTTCGATAAAGCCTATTGGACCCATCTTAAACGTGCTGAACGATTTCAAGAACGCGATCAAGCCAATGACAATAGCCCCAATTTATTTGAAACGCTGACACCATTTGAAGGTCTTGCGGCGTTTGTGGTGGACAGCGAGCTTAGAGTTGTTGTCAGCAACGAGGGGGCGAAAACCACATTTGATATCGCCGACGGTGCGTCACTGCGCGCGTTAAACCTACCCGAACAAATGCAAGTCGCTTTGAGTTCCAGTCTCTCAAGCGTGTTTGACGAAACAGACCGGCCCAGTTGCCTGTTGAAAGTTGATCTGCCCAATTCGCCGCAGTCGGCGGTGTTCCAAATTCGCAAGCTCCACGAAACCGAATGGGAAGGGGCGCAACTCGCGTTAATTGTAACCACCCAATACTATTGGCAAGCAGCTTTAGGACAGACCCTCGAAGAAGTGTTCAAACTCACCCACGCCGAACAAGGTGTTGTGCGATCCTTGGTTGAAGGCATGAGTGCTAAAGAAATTTCCCAAGAACGCGGCACCAGCGAGGGCACTGTACGCGGGCAAATAAAGTCTATTCTTGCAAAGACAAACGCGCGCAGCCAATCAGAAGTGATCCGCTTGGTCATGTCATTGCGCGATATATCGCTATCCAGCTCCTCCAGCGAAACTACGCCACATGCCTTGCACGCCTTAAGGCCGGGGGATTGGTTGGCGAGCGAGGTTTGGAAGCCATTCAAGCAAGTGACATTGCCCGATGGACGGCGCATGGATTATCACGATATGGGCCCGATCGGAGGCAACCCGGTGCTTTATTCACATATGGGATTTTGCATGGTCCGGTGGCATAAACCTATGTTGAAATTGGCGTTTCAGCACGGGCTTCGCATCATTTGCCCGATCCGCGCGGGATATGGGCATAGCGACAACTGCGACCCAAGCGCCGATATTTTGCAGATCACCCGCGAAGACACGCGCTATTTGCTAGATGAGTTGGGCATTAAACGCCTGCCCTACCTGACCCAAGGCAACGATATGCTGTTTGCCGCCGATTTTACGGCCAATTACCCGGGTATGGTGAGCGAGATCATCGGCATTTGCGCCCGCCCGAGCCTATCTGGGGATGATCACTATACGGGCATGGGCGTTTGGCATCGCTTTTTCCTATCCACGGCCAAGCACGCGCCGCATCTTTTGGCCTTCACGACAAAAGCCGCACTTTCGCTGGCCAAAAGAATTGGCGTGGCAGAGGTTTATCGGAAAATGAACCAAAGTTCTCCGGCAGATATGGCGCATTTCCAAGATGAAGAAATCGCGCCCGTTTTGATTGCCAATGCGGAATTGATTGCCAGCAAAACCACAGATGTGTCTCAGGCCTTTGTGATGGAGCTTCTTGCCACTGAAGCGCCTTGGGCAGACATCATGTATCAAACCCAATCCATCCCAACCCGGTTTTTCAACGGCGGGCAAGATCCCTCATGCCATATCGCTATGATCGCCGATTTCCGAGAAAACTACCCTTGGATTGACATCGAAGTAATCCCGAATGCAGGCCAGATGCTCATGTATCAACACTACGACAGGTTGATCCCAGAAATTGCAAAGGCCGCTCAAAACGCTGCGGCGTGAACACGCGTTTTTTTCAAGCGCTTAGCCCAACAAGGTTTTTCGCAATGACAAGGCATCGTGTTGGGTCTTGTCCGACAAGATGCCCACAATCCCCTGTGGGGCGTAGAGCGCAAACAGCATTGCGACAACGCCGATACCTGCCAAATACCACGCGCCGAAATCTCCGAATATTTCTTGCAAGGCAAAGAACAATACTGCGCCCAATACTGGGCCAATAAAGCTGCCCAAGCCTCCGACAAGCACCATGAACAACATAAATATGGACCAGTTGATGCCGAAAGATGTGCGGGGCTGGAAGGTGATGGCGCTGGCCAGCCATATCGTACCTGCAAGCGCACAACCGACCGCCGAGACGATAAACACGATGCGTTTTACACGCATGGTGCTGACCCCGACTGAGGCGGCGGCTTCTTCGTCATCGCGGATGGCTTGGCTTTCGCCGCCCAGTCGTCCGCTTAAAAGAAAGTAGCTAAAAACAAGCGAGCCTATGGCGGCGAGCAGTGCGATCAGAAAAATTGCGTTACGGCGCAAGTCGGGATCAATGGCGTTGAGTGCGACCAAAGAGCGGCCTGTTTCGCCCTGCACGAGGGGGTCGAACATCACAATTGAACGGATAGTCTCGGCGATCACCCACATGGCCACGGCAAATTCCGCTGGTTTCAAGCGCAGGACAAACCACGACATGGGCCATGCGACAATCACGATGAGACTTGCAGCGATTAGGATGGCCAATAACGGCGGCATCCCGCCTTCGACCAGTCTCAGCATGAAATAGCCGCCCAACCCGATGAACGCCTGTTGTCCGACAGAAATCAGACCCGCATAGCCCGCGAGCAGGTTCCACATCACCGCCATGATGACGAGCACCATCAGGAATGTAAGCTTGTCGATGACCAGCGCAGAGCCAAACAACGGCAAAAAGGCGAGCCCTAATGCGACGATTGCAAATAGACCGATCAGGGTTTTGTCGGCCTTTGGTAACGGGGCGAGTTGGAATGAGGGTTTCATGCTTGCTCCTTAGGTGCAGCCGGGTCCGGGGTTGTGCGCGTGTTGCGCAAGGCGCGGGAAAGACTTGTGCGCCAGCCTCCGCGTGCGACGCTCCAATCGCGGCTAATCCGGTAAATCAGCACGCCAAGAAAAACCAAATGCCCGCTCAAGATAGAGGCTTGGTTTGAGATCAACCCGCCCAAAGATTGGCTTAACCCCAAGACGATGCCGCCGATTAGGGTTCCCCCAAGCGAGCCGATACCGCCGATCACCACGGCCTCAAAAGCAAAGATCAATTGTGCGGGGCCAGAGTACGTCGTCACTTGTGAGCGCATGGCCAGAAACACGCCTGCCAAGGCCGCCAATGTAACGGCAAGCGAAGTCGCGGCCCGGTGTGCGCGGCGGGCATCAACGCCGCACATCTCGGCGGCCTCCGGATCAGCCGCCGTCGCGCGGATCGCACGCCCCAGCTTGGTCCGTTTCAGCATCAAATGCAGCCCACCAATGATCGCAACCGCAGACACGAAGATAATCACCGGCAGTTGTCCAAGAATGATCCCGCCGGGAAGAAACCAGCTCGCCCATGCCAAATTGCCGATAGACGCACCCAGCGAGCGCGTGTCGGAACCCCAAATGCCGAACATCCCGTTTTGCAACGCGGCCCCAAGGCCGATGGTGACGAGGATTGGCAGCAGAAAACCGCCTTTCATGGCGCGGTCAAAGAGGACGCCGTGCATGATCCAGCCCAAGGCCGCCATCAAAGGCAGCATAATCGCAATGGCTAAAAGCACGGGCAGTCCCATGACTTGCACAAGACTAAGAGTGACAAAAGCACCCAGCACCGCCAGGTCGCCATGAGCGAGATTGATAAAGCGCACCACGCCCACCATCAGGGACAGGCCTGCCGCGATGATCGCGTAATAGCCACCCAGCAACACGCCTTGGATGATCGCTTGCAACATGCTATCAAACATCAGCCGCCTCCTTATCTTTGATGCCGAAATAGGCGGCGGTGATTTGTTCACGGGTGAACGCTTCGGGGGTGCCGTGTAATTCGGTCTGGCCCTCGGCCATCACAAGCACGCGGTCAGCGAAGGCGCGGGCGCGGTTTAGGTCTTGTTCCACCACCACCATGGTCATCTGGCGCTCTGCTTTGATCGCACCAAGCGACTGGTAAACCCCCTCAATCGCCGCCGGCGACAAGCCGAGCGAGACCTCATCGAGCAAAAGCACATCTGGGTTGGCCAAAAGCGCCCGCCCAATGGCCGCCGCTTGGCGTTGCCCACCAGACAGACCGCCTGCCGCTTTGTCGATAAGAGGCTGCAACTGGGGGAAGGCCTCCAGCACTTTGTCTAAGGTCCAATCCCCTGCCCGCCCGTTCTCTGACGAAATCACCAGATTCTCACGTACGGTCAAATCGGCGAACAGCCGCCGTCCCTCGGGTGACATAGCGATGCCGCTGCGCACCCGCTGAAACGTCCGCGCAGCGGTCACGTCTTTGCCGTTCAACTTGATCGTCCCCGCAGAGGGTTGATGCGCCCCCGCAATCGCCCGCATCAGCGTGGTCTTGCCCGCGCCATTTGCGCCAATCACGCAAAGCACTTGGCCCTTATCCAGATCGAAGGAAATCCCACGCACGGCCGACAGCAGCCCATGATGACATTCCAAGTTTTCAACGCTGAGAACACTCATTCCGGCGCACTTCCCAAATAGGCGGTACGCACGTCCGCATTTTCCATCACTTCACGGGGATCGCCCTCGGCGAGCACGCGGCCCTCGGCCATGCAAACCAGCCGCCCAACCACGCGCAAAAGCGCATGCAAAATATGCTCGATCCACACGATGGTCATTCCGTCTTTGTGCAAGGTGTCCATCATCTCTATCAGCTGCTCCAACTCGGCCTCGGTCAAACCGCCACCGATTTCATCAAGCAAAACAACCGAGGGCGAAGTCGCCAGAGCGCGCGCCACCTCTAGCCGTTTGCGATCCAACAGGCCCATGGCCGCCGCAGGCTTGTTAGCCGCGTCCAAAAGCCCCGTTTTCGTTAAAATCTGCGCGGCAAAATCGACGCCTTCAGGTTCGGCCATATTGCCGCCAGCGCGCGCGGCGACCAGTACGTTTTCAAATACCGTCATGCCCAAGAACGGGCGCGGCACTTGATAGGTGCGCGCGATCCCAAGCTTGTTGCGTGCTTCGGGGCTGTCGTTGGTCACGTCGCGCCCCTGAAAATGAACCGTACCACTGCTCACGGGAAAGGTGCCCGCAAGCGCGCCGAAAAGCGTGGTCTTGCCCGCACCATTGGGGCCAACAATGCCAACAGCCTCGCCGCGCGACACCTGAAAAGACACCTGATCCAGCGCCTTCAAACTGCCATAGCGCTTGTCCAACCCGTGGGCCGCCAGCTCTATTGTATCTGATGGTGTGTCTAACATTTGCGATCCTCCCCAAAGCAAATTTGAAGGGGGTGCGGCCTGGTCATGGCCGCACCCGCCCGCCTTAGCCGCCGATCTTATAGGGATTTAGATCGCCAGCGATTGGCACGTTTGGAGCCAGCGCGTTTGCCGTGATTTTCAGGTCAAACTCATATGGCCCGCTCGAGGCCTTGACCCATTGGCAGTTCACCAAAGGTGAGGTCGCGATGCCCGGCATGGGACCATTGGCAAAATCCACAGTCCCAACGGCAGTTTCCGCCGTCAGTCCACTAAGCGCTGCCGCCACAGCTGCCTTGTCTTTCGGATTGCCCGACGCGCTTAATGCCGCCACAGCCACATCCAACAGGGCCGCGTTGCCGCCCGCTTGTTGCGTCCACTGCTTGCCGATGTTGGCTTCAAAACCCGTTGCAAGTTCTGCGCTGGTCATACCCGTTGCAGGCGAGGTTGTCGGGAAATCCTTGTGCCAATAGGCACCTGTGCAAAGCCCGTACCCAAGCTGGCCCAAGCCTTCCATTTCAGCCGCAAAAAGCCCCGCCTTGGCCATCTGCATGATCTTGACCTGCTGGGCCAAGCCAAGCTGCGCCGCCTGACGCCAGAACACAGGGAAGTCCGGCGGGAAAGGAAAGGCATTGATGATCTCGCAGCCGTTTTTCTTGAAAAAGCTGATTTGGTTCGAGAAATCCGAGGACATGTTCTCGTAAGGACCCGCATCAAAGACCTCGAAACCTGCGGCCTCAAGCGCCGGAATAAGACCCGCGCGCACCGCATTGCCGTCCGCATCATTGGGCAGCAACATGCCCACCTTGCGGTTCGTCTCGATCTTGCTCCAACCATCGATATAAAGCGGCGCGAAATCCCCCGCGCCAAAGCTGAAGTGATAGGTCCAGTTGAACGACTTCTCGCCCGGTTTGCCGCCACGCCCAAAGAAAAACGCCTCCCACGGCGCGATGGATGTGATCGAGGGCGTGCCCGCCGCCTCACAAGCATCCGCCACCGGATTTGTCGTCTCGGGGGTGGATGAGGCGATGATCAGGTCAGGGTTCTGGCCATTGATCAAATCCTTGGTCTCTTGGCTGGCGCGCACGGGGTCCGACTGGGTGTCGATCAACGCAATCTCAACGCCGTAGGTTTTGCCGCCGATTTCGATCCCGTCAGCGAATTTCGCCTTCATCGCATCCGACAGCCAAGCATCCGCCTCGCCAAAGATACCCAAAGGGCCAGAGCGCGGGCCGACCCAACCGATGTTGAGCGTGTCAGCATGGCTGGCGCCAAAAACTTGCGTCGACAGGGCTGGCGTTAAAGCCGCCGCACCTGCAAGCGCGCCCAGTTGGCGGCGGTTCATCATTGATTTTTTCATTATATTTCCTCCCATTGATGGTCGCCGTGGTTTTTTCCCGACGTACCGAACACGTACCGAACTCATGCCTTCGGCTAAGCCACTGGCACGAAATTACAGATTAGATCATTGAATTTATTTGACTTTTCCAA
>CAZBBZ010000002.1:0-26717 GCA_964489925.1 uncultured Rhodobacterales bacterium | reverse complement strand
ACGAGCTTTCGGTGGCCAAACCGATCGTGTCAGGCTTGGTTTGGCTGGTGGTGCCCTCAACGCTCGCCAAAAGACCATCAATGCCAATCGGCACAACACCACCCAACGCAAGCGTGCGCATCTTGGGATCGGCGGAAACCAAATCTGGCGAGCCAGAAAGCCGCCCATAGATCACCTCGCCCTGTTTGAACGCCGAGTTGACTTCAAACCCGGCCTCAAGGCGCACAGTTCCAAGCGGATCGGATAGGCGGTTGTTCATACTGGCAAAGCCGGTCACGCTCCGATATTGCGGATCAAGCACGATCACCGTTCCGCCGGGCCGCTCACCTGTTGATAGCGCCGATCCCAGAGCCACGCCGTAGGTATCACCAGCGATCAATAAGCGGCGTTCAAGTTCTCTTAGGCGGATCGAATCCTTTTCCACCAAAGGCTCTGTCAACGCGAGCAGCCGATCCCGAACTTCCGGGGGAACATCTGTTGCGTCAATGGCCTCCACAAAGCCGTTGACGACAGAAATCTGCAAGGTGCCACCATTGCGCAAATCCTGTGCTGGAAGCACAACCCGCGTCAGAACAAAACCAGCCGCTGCATAGGCGGCTTCAAGGTCTTGTGCGGAGGAAAAAATGTCCACGACCCGCACGTTCTGACCGATGAGGGACGCAAAAACTTCGTCTGTGACAACTTGCATGCCGTCCAGCGTGCCGGTGACGTTTACATCACTTAGGGTCACCAAAAGTTGGTCCGCACCGGGCGGCGCGGAAAGCCCCGGCGCCCCAGAAAATTCTATCGACCCCTCTAGTTGCCGAAGCTCTGGTGCAAACCCATCAGGTGCGAGTTGTGCCGCACTTTGTGCATTGGTTTGCGATGCTGATAGCCCAAGAACGGCCAATACAAGCAATGGTTGCATGACCCGAAAAGACATAGATTTTCTATTGTATTTCAGATGCATAGCGCACACTTCATAATTGTTTTAGTTGAAAAAATGTATCTATTTACGTGTTCACTCTGTAAAATTCGCATCTTTCTGTCAACCGTTTGATTGGTCCGCTAGGTTTTGGAAATGCCCCAAAAAATGTATGAACCGACGCCCAGTAGCGGATAATTCCGCTCAAGGTCGCGCATCAATGATCCGGCTGGAAACCGCAATAATTTGATCCTCGCGCCCTGCCAGCGCCTCTTCCAATGCTTGAGCAAATGATGACACGCTTTCGTCTCTGGGGCGGCGCAGATCAAACAATTCTGTTTTGCTTAAAATCGCAATGACCTCGCTTTTTCCATAGTCGCCTTCGGTAATCTCAAAGGCCAAAAGATCGTTGTTCTGTTTGAACTCGTCTACGGAATGCAGCACGCGAACTTGACGCACGCCGCCTAACACTTCGCCCAGTTTGCCAACCTGATGCTCAGTGCGATTGATATTGGGTAAAACGTGGTAAACCTTGCCGGTGTTGTCCACAACCATGACCCAAAGTGACGTGTCGGGCCGCGCATCGGGCAAATGCACTTCAACGATTGGGTTTTGCCCGGTCTTAAAAGCACCGGTCAAAGAAATCTCACCCGTTTCACCATCCCCCATCCAGATCAACAGACTAGAGCTCTCAGCCGCTGGCAAGACGTTGCGAATGGCGCAAAGATCCGCGTTCAAGGTGACGGTTTCCATTTTGATGTTCCGATCACCCACAAGAGGGGTCAACACGGCCTGCAATGCGGGGGCTTCATTTGCATCCGCCAGATCGCCACGAATTTTCAGCGTATCAAAAAGCGGGAATGCGCCGTCCACTTCCGCGCCAACCACGTCAAGCTTGCCGCAGGTCTGAAACGGCTCAATCGCGGCCAAAACATCGCGTTTTTGCAAAAATTCTGGCCCAGCGATCAGGCTCATTTGCATGTCAAAACCAGCTTGCGCAGACCAGTTTTCGATGGCCGCTTGTGATGTGGCACGCGTGTTCAAATTACGCGCCAGTCCGTTGATCGTGGCGCTTTGGTCCGCAACGTCCAGCGTCCAGTTTTCGAGTGAGGCCAGCAGACCCAACAGGTCCGACACCTGCGCGGACCACGCCTCGGACGGCACCCCTTGGGCCAAGGTGATGTTGCCGGGCAACGACGTCGTTTGGGTTGAACTTGCAAAAGCTTCACGCAACAAATCCGCCGAAATTTCATCGGGCGCATGTGCCGTTATCGTGGCGTTCCCTGTACCTTCAAAGCTCGCTGACATCGCAAAAGGAGCCGCCATCGGCAAAGGTTCTTCGGCCATAAAGCCAAACCAAAACGCAGCCGCCGCCGCAGCAAGACCCGGCAGCAAAAGCCATTTGAGCGCCCCAGATTTCCGACCCGGTTTATCGCGCTTGTCCTTTGACGAAGACGGTTCGCCTTGGCGGGCCAAGTGACCCCCAACCGTTTCAAGCGCCGCCGCCGCATCACGAGGGCGATCGTTGAGCGCTGGTGCGGATAGCAAAGCAATCACCGCGTTTAACGGCGGCTCGACCCCGGTTGTATCAAGCGGTTCTTGCTTGCGCCTAATAATCTCGCCCGGTGTAGCGCCAACAAACGGCACATCTCGCTGATGCGCGGCCAAAAGCGACGCGCCAAGTGAATAAAGATCCGTGCGATACTCCGCTAGGCCCTCTAACTGCTCAGGCGCGGCATATTCATATTTTCCGGCGAATTCGTTGCCGACAATCGTGCGCGCGCCAGCGGCAGTATCTTTGGCAATTCCAAAGTCAATGATCGTTGCGCGCTCAGCCTGACCGTCGCGCAGGATGATATTGTCCGGCGACAGATCACGATGCACGATGCCATGCGCGTGCACAGCCACGAGGCCCTCCAGCACACGATGCGCGATAATCATCAGCTCTTTGCTCGACAGACGCCGTTCCGACATCGCGTCGCTTAATGAGATGCCGTCAACATATTCCATAACCAAGAATACATGGCCCTGATCGGACTTTGAGCACTCTGAATAGCGCACCACCGCATTGTGAACGATGTCGCGCATTTCTTCCTCGCGCTTCATCAATTCCAGATATTCCGCATTGCCCGAAAACTGCAGATTCAGCGCCTTTATGGCGACGTTACGCTCGACCACTTGATTTCGCGCAAGATAAACTTCACCGGTACCGCCCCGCCCCAACACCCCGAGAATCTCGTAAGTGTTGTTCAGAATTTGCCCCGTCCTAAAAATATCGCCCGGCATTTCTGCGATCATCGTTGGCTCCTAATTAAGGGTCGTTTTCAAAACTATCGCGTCATCGAAAAAACTGGTCTATAGTGTGTTATAGATTCTCAATTGAATATTTCATCGCATTCAAAAACAAGGTTTATTTTGGAGGGAGACTTCCGTGGCACCTCGTGGATCGCAAGAAACCGTCAAACGAAAAGAGCTTGTCGGCAAACTGAACCCAATCTGTTTTAAGGCGTTTTCGGATGCTGCTCAGGCAACCAAAAAACGCGGTAATCCCTATGTTGAGCTTGTTCACTTCTTAACAGAACTTGCTGACAGTGAGCGTTCAGATTTCGATATTTTGCTGGATGCAGCCGGGGTGGATAGACATAAGTTAACCGGCGATTTGCTGCGTGCTACTGATGCGCTTCCCCATGGCGCAAGCGCGGTTGAA
Source organism: uncultured Rhodobacterales bacterium (assembly GCA_964489925.1). Lineage (GTDB taxonomy): Bacteria > Pseudomonadota > Alphaproteobacteria > Rhodobacterales > Rhodobacteraceae > CAYLLD01. The sequence continues at coordinate 23,106 of CAZBBZ010000002.1, read as the reverse complement.
GAGTTCTCTGACCACATTTTTCGCGCCATTCAAGAAGCGTGGAACTTCGGCTCACTTGAGTTTGGCGACGATGGAGTGCGTTCGGCCTACATCCTACTTGCTGCGCTCAATTTGCCGGTTCTTGAGGGCTTGATGTTCAAGATCAGTCTGGAATTTGACAAGATTGATGCGTCCGCAATGGCCGATCAACTTGACGAATTGCTCGCCAGTTCCTTGGAACGAGGCGAGCCTCAAGATGGCGCTGAAGCAGCCAAAAAGCCGAAACCCGGTGGCCAATCGGCTCTGGACTCCTATGCGACCAATCTGACTAAGCGCGCACGTGACGGCGCCTTGGACCCGATCGTTGGGCGCGACGTCGAAATTCGCCAAATCATCGACGTTCTGATGCGCCGCAAGCAAAACAACCCCATCCTCACGGGCGAAGCAGGCGTAGGCAAAACCGCAGTGGTCGAAGGTTTTGCGCAGCGGCTGGCCAAGGGCGATGTGCCGCCGCAATTGCGTAACGTCGATTTGCAGATGCTCGATATCGGACTGATGCAGGCAGGCGCCTCGGTGAAGGGGGAGTTCGAGAAACGGCTAAAGTCGGTGATTGAAGAAGTGCAATCCTCCGAGACGCCGATCATATTGTTCATTGACGAAGCGCATATGCTGATCGGTGCCGGGGGCGCCTCGGGTACGGGCGATGCGGCCAATCTCTTGAAGCCACCTTTGGCGCGTGGCGAATTGCGCACCATCGCAGCGACCACTTGGGCGGAATACAAACAGCACATCGAACCCGACCCGGCGCTGACGCGGCGTTTTCAGACGGTCCAGATTGACGAGCCGTCCGATGATAAAGCCATTTTGATGTGTCGCGGCGTGACCGGCGTATTGGAAAAGCACCACCGCGTCGAAGTGCTGGATGAGGCGATTGAGGCGGCGGTAAAGCTTTCGCACCGCTACATTCCTGCCCGCCAACTGCCCGACAAAGCGATCTCGTTGCTGGATACAGCTTGCGCGCGTGTGGGGGTTTCCCAGCATGCAACGCCCGCTGAGGTGGAAGATATTCAGCGCCGCCTTTCCGCCCTTGAAATTGAGTCCGGTATCATAGAGCGCGAAGGCGAGATCGGCATTGATGTGACCGAGCGGCGCGCCGAAGTGGATGCGGCGATCGAGGTGGAAAACGCCGCCCTCTTAAGCGCGAACGAGCGTTGGGAAAACGAGCAAGCGTTGGTGCATGATGTGCTAGAGCTGCGCGCAAAACTGCGGGCATCGGGGCAAACCATTGATGACACTGGCAGCGCAGATGAACCAGCGGATGCCGAACCACCAGACGCACCACCAGAAACCGAACCTTTTGATCGCGATGCGACGCTCACGGAACTGCGCGCTAAAATGGCGGAACTGGCCGATGCCCAAGGAGAAAATCCGCTGATCTTGCCTTCTGTTGATGAACAGGCCGTTGCGGGCGTTGTTCAAAGTTGGACGGGCATTCCGATGGGGCGGATGTTATCTTCAACCAGCGAACGCGCGCTGGGACTTGCCGCGGATATGGCAGAGCGCGTGGTCGGGCAAGATCACGCAATGGAAATGATCGCCAACCGCATCCAGACGTCGACCGCTGGTCTTGGCGCTCCAGAAAAACCGGTTGGCGTGTTTCTGCTGTGCGGCCCCTCGGGGGTTGGCAAAACCGAAACTGCCTTGGCCATTGCGGACCTAATGTATGGCGGCGAAGACAACCTCATTTCGATCAATATGAGCGAGTTTCAAGAAGCCCATACCGTCAGCACGCTCAAGGGCGCACCACCGGGTTATGTGGGGTACGGCAAAGGGGGCATTCTAACCGAAGCCGTGCGCCGTCGCCCCTATTCGGTGGTCTTGTTGGATGAGGTGGAAAAAGCCCATTCGGACGTGCATGAGATATTCTTTCAGGTCTTTGACAAAGGCATGATGGATGACAGCGAAGGCCGTCGCATTGATTTCAAGAACACGCTGATCCTGTTGACCTCCAATGTTGGCAGCGACGAGATCATGGCGATGACCCAAGATGGCAAAAAAACCGCTGACACCGAAGCTTTGACCGCCGCTTTGCGGTCGCCCCTGTTGACTGTGTTTCCTCCTGCTCTTTTGGGACGTGTCGTGACGATCCCATATTATCCATTGTCCGATAAAATGATCGAAGCAATCGCCGGTCACAAGCTGCGCGGCATCGCGTCCCGACTGGCCGAAGGGTATGGCGCCACGCTGAATATCGAAGACAGCGCCATCCAGTTGATCAAGGATCGCTGTACGGAAATTGAAAGTGGTGGGCGTATGATCGACGCGATTTTGACCAATACTTTGCTCCCCGAACTCAGCCGTCAAATTCTGACGCGTTCGCTTTCCCAAGAAAGCCTGAACGCCGTGACGGTCAGCGGTGCGGACGAGGGCTTTTCCTACAGATTTTCCTAAGTTTTGACCCCCTGAAACTAGATGGTCTCGCAGGTGGTGCAAGCCGTTAAGTGACCAAAAAATTTCGGACCAATGTTGAGGGTAATTCCACCATTGGTTGTTCTCGTTTTGGGCGCTGACAAAGGATGAGTTACGCTAAGGCCTATTTTTAAGGGGTTTTATTGAACACACCGCAGGTGTGAAATCGTTGCAAGAATCAGGCCGATCTGTAATAGTTACCAAATAGTTGAAAAATATTTGGGGCGAATCGATGGATTACGATGCCCTCCTTTTGCCGATTGAGGGCGATAACCCTTCTGGGCAGGATTTGAGGAACGACGCGCGCTTTCACGCGATTGAGCGGCTGTTTGATCCAGCCGAGCGAAGCTTGCGCAGCAATCAAGATGGCACTCCAAACGCGGGTGCAGCGCAGGTGGATTGGGACAAGATCGCCAGTGAGGGTCAGGCCTTAGCCAAAGAGGGTCGCGACCTACGTTTGATGGTCAAGATCCTGCGTGCGAGTTTCGCGATTGATGGCTTTGAGGGGCTGACGAAGGGATTTGACGTTTTGGTGCGCACGCTTGAGCAGCACTGGGACGAGTTGCATCCAGAATTGCGCGAAAGTGGCGCTCCAGCGGACCAAGTGCAACGGCGCTTGAATGCGCTCAAGCAGATCGAGAATGACGAAAACGGGCTGCTGGGCGATTTGAAATGTACGGTTGTTTTGACGCCGCGCGGCATTGGTCCCCTAACGGGCGAAGATCTGGAAATTGGCACGCTGCGTTTTTTCGATCTGAAGTCACGCTACAGCGGAGCAACCGCTGCCGAGCTTGAAGAACATGAAGCCAAGCACGAGACGCGCGTCAACCGGGTGCGCGCCGGGACGCGCGCATTTGCCGCCGAAACGCCAGAAGCGATGGCCGAAATGATGGATCAGGTGATCGCAGCACAGGAAAAGGCGGGCGCGCTTTGTGCGGCGTTCTGCGCCAAGGCCAAGCTAGACACGGCAGGGGGGCTAAGCCTGCCAGAGACAGTCGAGATGCTGTCGCGGATACAAAAAACACTGGAGGCGGCAAGCGCGGACACGACAGACGATATACCACAAGTTTCTGCGCCGAATGGGATGGAAAAACCAGCGACGACCACGACCAGTACGGCCCCCAACGGGGCGACCAATGGGACCATAAATGGGGCCTCAAATGGCGTGATGCCACAAAGCATCGGGTCGCGGCGCGACGTTGAACACGCGCTGGAAGGTATTATCGCCTTTTACGAGCGCACCGAACCCTCAAGTCCCATTCCGCATCTGGCGCAGCGCATGCATCGCATGGTCTCGATGGATTTTCTGGAATTGATGGAAGAAATCGCGCCTGCGGGAATGAAAGAGTTCCGCGCCGCCGCCGGGCTTGAGGATGGCAAGAAAAAATAGACCCACTTTGCAAACAGTTTTGAAAGGCAATTTCCATGGCAGAAAGCAAACAAAAAGTAATTGAACGCAACCGCGCACCACGTGTGCAGATCGCCTATGACGTCGAGCATTACGGCAGTCCCACGACGATCGAGCTGCCCTTTGTGATGGGCGTCATGGCCGATCTAGCGGGCCAATCTGAGACGCGCGAAGCCCAAAAGCCGGTTGGTGAACGCACCTTTGTTGAAACCGACGCGGGTCGCTTTAACAAATTCATGGAAGCCTTGGGGCCACGGGTCAAAACCCGCGTCAAAAACACGCTCCCAACTGCAGAAGGCGAAGAGGCGGACGACGAGCTGTTTGTCGATCTCAGTTTCACTAGCATGGGTGATTTCTCGCCCGACAAAATGGCGCAACAAGTACCGGCACTTAACGAACTTCTAAAGATGCGTGGCCAACTCGAAGAACTGCTTGGCTACATGGATGGCAAGGTTGATGCCGAAAAACGCATCGCCCAGTTGCTCAACACAGAGCCGCTTTTGGCACAAGCTGCCGAAGAAGCCCTGAAAAACGCTGCAAGCGCGGAGGACTAAAATCATGGCCAAGCAAGACGAACAAGTTATTGAGAAAACCGCCGAGGCAGAAGCGCTGGACCTTGGCGAATTTACCGATCTGCTGGAAAAGGACTTTCGCGTCAAAGATGCCGAAGGTGAGAAAGTCCAGAAACTCGTGCAAAACCTCGCGCTCGCCGCAAAGGAACGATCTGGCACCGCGACGATTTCCGGAAATGCGATAAAATCCATCAAATCCCTGATTGGCAGCATCGATTCAATGCTGACCGAACAGATGAATGAAGTTCTTCACTCAGAAGATGTGCGCCAGATGGAAGGCACATGGCGTGGCCTGCATTATTTGGTGAACAACACCGAGACGGATCAAAAACTGAAAATCCGCGTCATGAACCTGAAGAAACAGGAACTCGGCGATGTCTTGCAGGATTTTGAGGGTCAAATGTGGGATCAATCCCCGATCTACAAAGAAATCTATGCGGCTGAATACTCCCAATTTGGTGGCGAACCGTTTGGCGCTTTGGTCGGGGCATATGAGTTTTCGCACAAGCCCCAAGACGTCAGCTTGCTGCGCGAACTTTCGGGCATCTGCGCCTCTGCCCATGCCCCGTTTATTGCAGCGGCGGCTCCCCAGTTGTTCAAAATGGAAAGCTGGCAGGAATTACCCAACCCGCAAGACCTAGAGGGCATTGTGTCCTCTCCTGACTACGCCAGTTGGCAGTCGCTGCGCGAAAGCGAAGATTCTCGTTACATTGGTCTGACCATGCCGCGTGTGCTGGGGCGCTTGCCTTACGGTGCAGAAACCACGCCGGTGAAGGGGTTTGATTTTGAAGAGAAAATCGACGGCAAACATGACCACTACGTGTGGATGAACGCCGCCTTTGCGATGGGCGTCAATATCAACCGCAGCCACAAGCTTTATGGCTGGGGCACACAGATACGCGGCGTTGAATCTGGCGGCACGGTGACAAATTTGCCGGTGCATAGCTTTCCCACCGATGATGGCTCGATCGCGATGAAATGCCCGACAGAGATTGCGATTGATGACCGTCGCGAAGCGGAACTGGCCAAGCTGGGCATGATGCCGGTGTTGCACCGCAAGAACACCGATCTTGCCGCGTTTATCGGGGCGCATTCTTTGCAGGATGATGAAACCAGAGCAGGCAAGCTGGTAGACCCGGATGCACAAGCAAATGAGCGCCTCAGTGCCAATTTGCCGTATCTGTTCCCGGTTAGCCGATTTGCGCATTATCTCAAAGCCATTGCGCGCGATAAGGTGGGTACCTTCAAAGAGCGCGGCGATATGCAGGTTTGGCTCAGCGAGTGGATTAACCGCTACGTCTTGGCGAACCCGGCGATGGCGGATGACAAAGCCAAAGCCAAACGCCCGCTCGCGGCAGCGGAAGTGGAAGTCGATAGCGTCGAAGGGCGCCCCGGTTATTACAACGCCCGCTTTTTCTTACGACCACATTACCAACTTGAAGGGATCAATGCGAGCCTGCGGCTCGTCTCGGAACTTCCTTCTGTAAAATCTTAGACCTGAACCCAAAGGAGACTTATTATGGCTCTAACAGGCAACCTATTGGTCCCAGACGTCGCTGGCGAAAGCGTGCGCGCGGATCATGAAGATGAAATTGATGTTCACCGCATTCTTTGGAACGTCAGCCAAGGTGCATCGGCGCAAACAGGCAAGGGGCGCTCGAAAGCGCGTGCCATTGTCGGCGAATTGACCTGCGCCAAATATTATGACGCGTCTTCCCCTTACCTCGCGCTCGCAGCCATGCAGGGCAAATCCTTTGACGAGGTGAAAGTGGCGGTGCGCAAGGACTCTGGCGAGGCGCATTTGGATTATCTCGTCATCACGATGACCAATGTGATTATTTCTGATTACTCAATTCTGCCAACAGCCGACGATGAACTGGTGATCGAAGAATCTGTCAGCTTCACGTTTGAAGAGGTCCAGATCAAATACACCGTGCAGGCCGATGATCATTCCGCTGGTGATGAGCACGAGATCGAATATGACATCGCAAGCGGCGTTTGACGGGCACATAAGGCATCAAAATGGCCCGAGAATTCGCAGATGCAACAGCGCGCCAAGAGCTTGTCCAACCGTCCCTTTGGGATCGGCTTGTGGATGAATTGCCCGGTGTTGCCGCTGAAACAGACAGCCTGCGCGCGGATCTCGAAAAAGAGATCGGCGCGCAGCATAATGTGAATAAAATCGTAGCAGGTGGTGCGCGCGCGGTTGAAAAATGCCGCGACCTTGACGACGAAATGCGCCAACGGCTTCACATTTTGGTGGCCAAATCCCAGCATCGTCGCAAGCTCGAAGAAACGGGTATCCTCGTTGACAGCGATACCTTGCGAGAAGCGGTGCGGCGCGACATTGAAATGCTGTTCAACATAGAGCGGATGGAAGCGGAATTTCTACTGACGCCCCGTGAACAGAGCAAAGTGCAATCAACCGTCGATCAACTAGCGGATTTTCCGCATGTGCGGCGTAGCGTGATAAATTATGGCGTGCCTTCGTTTTCGGGGCGTCGCGGATCGGATTTCGACAAGGAAACGCTAGAGCGTGACCTGCGCGACGTATTGCAAACCTTTGAGCCACGCCTCAAGCCAAACACAATCAAAGTCAAAGTAACGATTGACGACAAAACCGGCATGCGCATTGGCATTGATGGCATCTTGCTGTTGTCACCCGTACCAGAGCGTTTGCGCCTTTCCACCGCGATTGATCTGGACAACGGACAGGCCACCACAACGCTGGAGGAAGCCTAATGGATCGGGCATTCCTTGCGTATTACGAAGAAGAGCTAAGCCATATTCGCGATCTGGCAGGCGAATTTGCCGCAATCCATCCCAATGTCGCGCGCAATCTTTCGCTGGAAAGCACCCCTTGTCCTGACCCTTACGTTGAACGCCTGTTGGAAGGGGTTGCCTATTTGGGCGCACGTACGCGTCTAAAGGTGGACGGCGAGGCCAGCCGCTATGTCGTAAACCTGTTAGATACGCTTTACCCGGATCTGGCGGGCCCTGGCCCCGCGATGTCGATTGCACAGCTCGCGCCCGGCCCGCAGGTTGATGGCATGCTGGATGGTCATACGGTAAATCGCGGCACCCGGTTGGTCGCGGGGTTGCGCGATGGGCTTGCTACACGGGCCACCTACACAACGCGCCAAGACGTGCAACTGTGGCCGATAGCGATCAGTGGCGTTGACTATCTTCAGGACCCCGGCGCGATCAGCGCGGCCGGGGTTAAGACGACCGGCTCAGAAGCGGGCTTGCGGTTTGAACTTTCCCGCACGGGTCCGGGGACCTTGGCCGAGTTAAGCCTTGATGTTTTGGACCTCTATTTTGGTGCCAGCGGCAAAGCGGCTGCGATCTTTGATGCAGTGTTTGGATCAAGCACGCAGGTTCTTGTGCGCCCAGCAGGATCAAAGGCCCCGTTTGAGCCGATCGCCCCACCGCAAATGATCGGCATCAGCGATGACGAAGCACTTAGCCCGCGCGTGCGCCACGCCTTTGAGGGTTATCGCTTGTTGCGCGAGTATTTTTTGATGCCCGAACGGTTTCATTTCCTACGGCTCGCCGGCCTGTCGAACGCCATTCGCACAGCGCATGAAGGCCCGATTGAAATTTTGGTGCTGCTCAACCGCGAGCACCCGGACCTCAACACGCTAAAGACGCGTGACTTTCAGCTTTTTGCAACGCCCTTGATCAATTTGTTTGAGCGCGAATGTAACCTTGTTGAACTGGATGCCCAAAAATCTGCTCATCTTGTGCACGCGGACCGGACACGCCCGCGCGACTATGAAATCTTTCGCATTATCCGGGTCGAAGATGCGGATACGACCGGGCCGCAGGCCCGTATTTCACCGCTTTATTCGGTCGAGCAACGGGGCGGGTCAGGCTATGTTTATTCCGTGGAACGTCGTCCGCGACGGCCCGGCGATGACGAAATACGTCGTGGACAGACCCGAACCAGCTACACTGGCGATGACACCTATGTTTCGGTTGCAAAACCACCGAATTCCAAAGCCGTAAATCCGCTCAAGCGTCTCGATATTCGCGCTCTTTGTACAAACCGGGACTTACCGATCCTTGACGATAAGCCCGAATTGACGCTGGAAACAGGTGATCCGGTTGGCGATGTCACCTTGGTTGCCCCGTTTCGCCGTCCCCGCCCATCCCTGCGCGCCAGTTTGCCGCAAGGCTCCGGCGGGGATCGCAAAATGGACGACCTGACATGGCGCTGGGTGTCGCAACTTAGCCTCAACCACATCTCGCTGGCCACAACAGGCAAAGATAGTGAACCTTTGCGCGCGCTGATCAATCTCTACGCCGATCGTGGCGACCCAACGCTGGAACGTCATGGTCGATCAATCACGGCCGTACATGCGCGTCCGGTTGTCGAGCGCTTGCAACTTGCTGGCCCGCTTAGCTTTGGGCGCGGTATCGAAGTGACCCTTGATGTGGATGAGACCTTGTTGTCGGGTCATGCTGATCTTCTGCTATCAGCACTGCTGTCACAGCTTTTCGCGCGTCACGTCGGTATAAATTCTTTCGTGCGCACCCAAACGCGGCTTGCCCAAAAACAACAGGAGGTCGCATGGCCGATGACGCCCGGCAAACGCCCAGCGATCTAAGCAACCCCGGTGGGGACATGGATTTTTTCCAGTTGCTGTCGCTGATTGAAAAAGGCGACGCGCGATTTGGTCGATCCGGCGGCCCCGAGCGTGAGCCTGCTCGTCTGGGGCAGTCCCCCCGTTTAAGTTTCGCGGCAAGCGACGTGGCGAATGTGACCATGCCGCGTGACGACGAAACGTCGGTGCAGGTGGCGGTCAACATCATGGGGCTGCTTGGCCCCGAAGGGCCGATGCCGCTTCACATGACCCGTTGGGTGATGGAACGCTTATCCAACCGATGGTTTGCTGGTGACGATGCTGCCGCGCTTAGCGACACGTCGTTTCTTGATTTGGTCAATATTGTTCAGCACCGCATGCTTGCACTCTATTGGCGCGCATGGGCCGACGCACGACCTGCGGTGCAGGTGGGACGCGACGCGGATAATCGCATTGCCGTCACCCTAAGTGCGCTTGCAGGTATCGGTCTGCCCGGTACCGTCACAGGCGAGGATGCGATTGACGCGCCGAAACGCAACCACGCCACGTCTTTGGCGCAAGAACAGCAGGGACCGGAACGGCTTTGCGCTTATCTTGAAACGATCCTGAATGCGCGCGTGACTTTGCGCGAATTTAAGGGCCATTGGCTGGACATCCCGATTCCGTTGCAATCGCGGCTTGGGACGGTTCACAGCGGTCTTGGTAGCGGCGCGGTTGTCGGTGCGCGCAGTTTTGAGCGTCTGTCGCGTATTGAACTGCGGGTCGGCCCGTTGCGCTTGAACGCCTTTACCGCGCTTTTAACAGATCACGCGCTTTGGCAACGCTTGTGCCATGCCATCACTTTTGCGCTTGGTCAGGAACTCGACGTTGATCTGCGGCTAATCCTTTGCGCGGACGAAGTGCCCACCGCGCGCCTCGGGGCGAGCCAGTTGGGACGGACCGCTTGGCTGCGCGCCACACCGGGGGGTGATGCGGATGATTTGTGCTTTGCGGCCATCACGTCACCGCAAGCTGAACTCAGAAGGGCAGCCTGATGCTGACCCTGGTGTTAGAGCACGCGCCATGTGCGCAAAGCGTCACGTCCCGCAGCTATGCAGGGGGACAATTGGAAATCGGGCGCGGCGATGACTGCGACTGGCGCCTTGATGATCCAGAACAGTTTGTATCGCGCAAGCACTGCATTATCACGGATCAATCCGGCGCGATTAGCGTGATCGACGCCAGTAGCGGCGGCGTGTTTGTTGATGGCTCTGACGTGCCCCTTGGCACTGGCAACGAAATCCCATTGGCGCATCAGATGCGTCTGCGCTTGGGTGATTTTGTCATACGCGTCGACCTCGACGCACAAACCGAAAGTGAAACGTCAAACGCGCAGGCAAGCGAAAAAAGTGAAAATGGCTTTGATTTTGGTCGTACGCCCCCCGATGCCTTGGGTGAACCAAAAGAGCGCCCTAAGGATTTGCCTGATCCCTTTGGACTACGGCCGGGCGCGGCAGCGTCTGCAAAGGTGCCCGAGAAAGACGCAAAACCGCCCCGTCCGTTTGCGCAAAGTGACCCGTTTGAGCTGGACTTGATAAAGTCAGACCATAACGAAACCCCGTCGCGCGCCCCGACCAGTGGCTCTGGGTATTTTGGCGCCACGGCCAAAACGCCTGCGTCCTCAGACCCGTCGCCACCGCCCCCGGTAGAGCCTGCGTTGCAGCCCGCATTGGACATCGCACCACAACCGCCCCACCCAGCGGCAACGCATGATGGTCATCAACAGATGATGGATGCGCTGTTCAAAGGATTGGGGCTGGACAGAACTCAATCAGCAGCGGACACGCCCGAAGCGATGGAGGCGCTTGGCGCTCGGTTTCGTGACCTTGTGGACGGGTTGATGTTTCTGCTGCGCAGCCGCGCCAAAGAAAAGCGCAACATCCGTGCCGCGCAAACGGTGATTGCCAATGCAGATGTCAATCCGCTGAAATTTCTCGCCAATACCGATGAAGCCATGCTTGCCCTCATTCTTGGTCGCAACGACAGCTATTTGTCTGGCGAAAAAGCCGTACCAGCCGCCTACCGCGATCTCGCCGACCATCAGGTTCGCACATGGGACGCGCTGCAAACGGCCTTGCGCGGTATGATCGACCGGTTTGACCCCGAAGAGGTTGAACGCGACTTGGCCGAAACGGGCCTGCTTGAACAGCTTGTGGCAGGCGGGCGCTCGGCAAAGATGTGGCAGCTTTATCAAGAGCGCTATCAGGACATCGCTCAAGCGGCAGAGAAACGGTTTTTGGGTGAAGTCGGCGCGGATTTTCGCAACGCCTACGAAAACAAAAACGAAAACGCAAAAGAGAGGGATTAGGCATGGTGATAGATCGTCGCTTGTTTTTGTGTGGTGGGACCGCAGTTGTCGGACTTGCGGGGTGCATGGACCGTTCGGTCGCCCTGAACGTAAGCGCGCGCGCGGCATCTGGCATGAACCTTGGTCCGGATGGCGCCGAGCGCCCCCTGACCCTTACGGTGCTACAGCTAAAAGCCGCGGATGCGTTTGATGGAGCGGATTTCTTTGCCCTTCAGGACCCTGCAACGGCCTTGGGGAGTGAATTGCTGCGCCGCGATCAAATCGTGGTCGCCCCAAACGGCACGGCCAACGCAGCAATTGCAATCGAAGATCAAGCCGCTCTGATCGGCATCGTCGCGGGCTATCGCGCGCCAGCAGGCAAGCAGTTTCGTGCCAAAATGACGGTTCCCAGTGCGAGCACAGGATTGATGATCTTGGTCGCGCCTTCGGGGATATCGCTGGATACCGTTTAAGAACTTTGGGCTATAAATTTTAGGAACGTCGCAACCGATGGCAAACAACAACAAAGTGGTCTGGTCCGAAGGGCTATTTCTTCGAACACAGCATTTTCAACAACAAGATCGCCATACCGAATGGCTGGTGCGCCAAAGCCTGCGCGCAACGTCATTTCAATGCTGGGGGTTTAGCGCGTTGCGTCTTGATGGCAACGCGCTGGAAGCTGGTCTTGTTGGTATCGAACACGGTGCGGGCATTTTTCCCGACGGCACGCCCTTTGCCATTCCCGACATCAGCGTTGATGTGGCGCCTGTGCCGATTAGCGCCAAGACCGATGCCGGTTTGGTAAGCCTTGCGCTGCCTGTAACGCGCGCGGACGCCACGCAGATCGACCCCGCCCATGGCGACCCTTCAGGGACGCGGTTGCGCGGTGAAATCGTGAGCGTAAAAGACGCCATTCGCGGCGGCGCAGAAGCGGCGGACGTTGAAATTGCCCGCCTTGCGCCAAAACTGCTTTTGCCCGGCGACACGCTGGATGGTTACACGAGCCTGCCGATCGCGCGCATTGACGGGCTGGACGCGGACAGCGGCGTGATCTTAGACGACAGCTTTCTGGCGCCTGCGCTTCAGATATCGGCGATGCCCGGGTACGGCGAATTTCTAAAGGAAATGATCACTGGCCTTAACCGAATTGCCGAGGCGCATGGGGGCATTGTGCTTGATGGCACCGGGGCTTCGATGGAAAATCTGTTGATTCTTGAATTGGCCAATACACTCAGCCCGCGTCTCGCGCATATTTTGACACAAAATAATCTGCATCCGTCCGAATTGTTCCGGGAACTGTCCAGTATGGCGGGCCGCATGGCGACCTATGGCTCTTCTTCGCGACGGCTGTCTGAACTTCCTGCTTATGATCACCGTGACCCACAGCCAGCCTTGGATACGCTCAAGACCACATTGCGATCGCTCGTTTTGTCGCTGCGCCACGTCGAGCCGTCATCGCGCAGCCTCGAAGTCAAACGACATGCCGACAACATCTGGACCATCCGCATCGACAACCCGGATCTGATCGCCAACAGCCGCATTGTGTTGCGCATCGGCTCTGAGATGTCCGATGAAATGATGCGGAAGATTTTTGTTAATCAAGCGACGGTCGGCTCGGCGGATGATTTTGATGATCTTTGGACCTCCAAGCTGCCCGGCATTGCTCTGAAGCCATTGCATTCTCAGCCGCGCGAAATTCCCTTTGATGGCGAGCGGCTTTGCCTAGAACTGGATCGCGCTTCGCCGCATTGGTCGATGCTGGCGGACGCCCCCGGATTTGTCTTGGGCGTGGCGGGCAAACTGGAGCGAGAACCGGATATCGATTGTTATGCGGTGAGCAGATAGCCATGGCAGAAGAAGATCCATTTGGCCTGAACATCGACGCCGGTCGCACGCGGATCAGACCGGCCAGCAAACCGCGAAGCTCCCAAGGCTCGCAACATGGCCATACGCCGGGAAACGTGGCAACCGCGCCTGCGCGCCTGCGCGATACCCGCGCGCATGACAACCCTTTGATCAACGCATTTTCAGTGCTGTTGGGGCTAGCCCCAGAGTTGGCAGTTGCCCAAGCACCCGAGAACCCTGATATTTTGCGCACCCGGCTTTTGGATAATCTGACCCACGCGCGCGATGCGGCGGTCTCAAGCGGGGTGCAATTGAGTCAAGCGGATAAGGCCGCATGGTTCGTCGCCGCGCTGCTTGATGATGTAGCGCTTAACACGCCGTGGGGCGGGCAATCGGCATGGCCGCGCATGCCGCTGGTTGCTGAACTTTACGGCAACGTGGATGCAGGCGAGCGGTTCTTTGATTTGGCCGATGATCTGCTGGCCTATCCAGACCGGGATCCCGGTCTGGCGGAAATTGTCTTTGTCTGCCTGTCGATGGGGTTTCGTGGCAAACACCGCATTGCCGGCCAAGGGGGAACCGCAGAGTTAACCCGCCTGCGCAGCCAACTGGCTCGTAATTTAGGAAACCGCGTCGATCAGGATCAACCGCTGTCCCCGCATTGGCGCGGCGTTATCGCCGATGATGAGCCAAGCCGATTTATCATCCCGCTTTGGGCGATTGGGATGATCGCATTGGGGCTGGTCACAGCAATCTATGTCGGGCTAAGCATCCGTCTTTCCAATAAAGGTGAGCAACTTTACACCCTGGCTGCGGTGTTGCCCCCGCCAGAGCGGGCCAGCATCTTTCGCCCCATAATTGAGACCGTCAAAGAACCAGCGCCGGTGCCAGAGCCGCTGATCTTAGAGCTGTTGCCGCTGTTTGCACAAAACGCGCCGCCCGCCACCATTTCCGCCCTGACCGGGCGTGAGGACGTGTCGCTTACGGTTGTTGTTGTGCAGTCCACCAGCCCGGAGTTGTTCCGGTCCTCTAAGGCAGAAATAAACAGCGAATATGAAAGCCTCGTGGCCTCAATCGCGCGCGTGATCACCGAGAACATCGACGTCATTGGCCAGTTGCAAATCATTGGCCACACAGACAGCGTGCCCGTGCAACGGTCCAACCCTTTTCAATCCAATCAGGGTCTAAGCGAAGCGCGCGCACGCGCTTTTGCCGACCGATTGGTCAAGGCGGGCGTGCCTGCGGGCCTCATCACATCGCAAGGACGGGCGGCAAGCGAACCAATCGCCGACAACACCACGCGTGAAGGTCGAGCGCGCAATCGCCGCATCGAAATTATCGTGCAAAAGAGGGTTTAGGCAATGCGCATCCTGAAATCCGTATTCGCCTTTTTGATTTCCCGCTTGTTCTGGACGATGATCGGGCTGTTGGTCTTTTCGGTGCTGATCTGGCTGTTTGGCGGTCTTGTCAAATTTGGCGAGATCGCTCCGCTTGATAGTCCGGTTGCCAAGGTCGTCGCCATCGGCGTGCTCTGGATCGTTTGGCTGTTGCGGGTCTTGGTTCGCCAGATAAGAGCCGCGCGCCAGAACCGCGTGTTCGTCTCTGAATTGGTGACTCCGCAACCAGAAGAGCCGGGCGAGCCGGGTGCCGAAAACGTCGCTGAAGTGAACAGCAAGTTTGCCGAGATACTTGACCAGATGAAGCGCTCTAAACTGGGGGGGCGCAAGTTTCTGCGCGACATGCCGTGGTATGTGATTATCGGCCCGCCGGGTACAGGAAAAACCACGGCGTTGCGCCAATCGGGACTGCATTTCCCCATTGATCTATCCGATGACCTCAAGGGCGTCGGGGGCACACGCAATTGCGACTGGTTCTTTACCGAAGAGGCGGTGCTGGTGGATACGGCTGGGCGCTATGTGCAGCAAGCCAGTGATCCCGATGTTGATGCCGCCGAATGGAAAGGCTTTTTGTCGCTTTTGCGCAAACATCGCGGGCGCCGCGCGCTCAACGGCGTGATTGTCACGCTTTCGGTGGAAGAACTCGCAGGCCCCGAAAGCGAAATCCGCGAACATGGCCGCGAAATCCGTAAGCGGCTGATTGAGCTGCAAGATGAACTGGGGCTACGCCTTCCGGTCTATCTGATGATCACCAAGGCTGATTTGATCGCAGGGTTTGAGCCATTTTTTGCGGATTTGTCCACCCGTGAGCGAGAACAAGTTTGGGGCGCTACGCTGCCCGCAGATACGCGTGTGGATGGCGCGGCAGTTGGGCAGGAAACCAAGGCGTTGCAAGCCCAACTTGAAGATCAGCTGGTGCATCGCTTGGCCGGGGATCAAAGCCTAGAGGATCGCGGCGCAAGCTTCCGCTTCCCCAGCCAATTTGAACAACTTGTTGGGCCTCTGAAACATTTGATTGATGCTGTGTTTGGGGAAAGCCGCTACGAAGATAGCCCTTGGCTGCGGGGGTTCTATTTCACGTCGGCCACGCAAGAAGGCTCGCCGATTGATCAACTTGTGCAAGGCATGAGCCGGGCCATTGGCTTGCAAATCACCCCGCCAAAGCCGCGCGCCCACGGACAAACGCGCTCTTTCTTTTTACGCAATTTGCTTAGCGATCTGATTTTCCCAGAAGCTGGCCTTGGTACGTTTGACCCCAAGGCCGAAGACCGTCGCCGTAAGATTTGGCGTGGCACCTTGGCAAGCGCCACGCTGGTTTGCATGTTGGCAACAGCCATGTTCGTGTTTTCCTATCTGCGCTATTCGGGTGGTCTGGACGATCAGGAACGCCAGTTGACCAAACTTTCCGCGCGCCTTGCTAATGTGGCCGCACGGCAAGCACCGACCGAACCGCTTGACCTTAACCTCGCTCTTGAAGCGGCGAGCGAGACACTGAACGCAGGCACGCAGGTACAAGACAGCCCGTTTGCCGCCTTTGGACCGACGGCACTGGACGAACTGACACAGGCCCAATCGCTTGCTTATGAGCATACGTTGCGCAACATCCTAGAGCCGCGCATGATCGCTACATTAGAAGCAACCATGTGGCGCCACAGCCGCGACCCTGATTTTCTGCTTGGGGCGTTGAAATCTTATCAGATGATGACAGGGCTTGCGGCCTATGATGAGGACTTCGTTACAACTTGGTGGCAAACCGACTTGCCCGACTTTGCCCCCATCGATATCTTTCCGACAGAGGTTGCGATCGACCACCAAATCGCCGCCATCAAACGGATGGCATCCGAAGAGGACCGCATAAAAGCAGAACCAGAACTGGTTCAGGCCGCACTTGATAGTATCTGCACAATCCCCCTCGCTACACGCGCTTATCGCGCGTTGATGGCGCAACCAGAAGTGACCGCCCTGACCGACTGGATTCCTGCAGAGCATGCCGGCCCCAACGGAACCCGCGTGCTCACCCGCCTGTCTGAAAAAACGCTGCGGGTCGGGCTTTCGGGCGCATTTACCTATGAGGCGTTTCATCAGGTCATTGATCCGGCAATTCCCAATGTTGCGGCGCAAGCGATCCTTGATCGCGCGGTGTTTGAGGGCGGCTGTGCGGAAAATTCCGACGCCTCGCCCGCGACGCTGCAAGCTGACATCAGTAAGCTTTACTACGATGACTTTATTGCCCAGTGGGACGGTTTCTTGCGTGATGTCCGTTTGACGCCAATGTCCGATCTTGCTGAGGCGCGCATCAATCTAAAGGATCTGTCATCTGAGGATAGCGCACTCAAACGGCTATTGGATGAGGTCGTGCGCCAGACAAATCTGACCCGCGATGAACAGGCAGGCGAAGCTGCCGACGGGAGCAAAGCGAAAAAAGGGATATTCCAAGCCGCGACCAAACGTCTAGGTAAAGTCGGCAAACTCGCAAAAAAGGGAGCCAAGCTCGCCAAATCAAGCGGTGGGACGGGGCAAACCTTTGCCGAACCCGGCGCGCCGGTTGCGCTGCATTTCAAACCGATCCGCGCCATTGTGCAAGAAGTCGACGGTAAGCCGCCGCTGATCGACGACACAGTGGCCGCATTGACCGCGCTGTCAAACGAGTTGCAAACAGTCGCTGCCAGTACCGATCCCAAAGCCGCCCTGCTAGAGCGGGGCGGGCTGCCCAACCTGACCGGGATGATTGCCGATCAAGCCGCGTTTTTGCCGGATCCGATTTCAGACTGGGTGAAAGGCATTGCCGGGGACACGATCGATTTTACCCGAGATGCGATTATCGCCCAGCTTGACGCGCGCTGGCGGGCAGATGTTCTTGCGTTTTGTACCTCGGCGACGCGCGGGCGCTACCCGTTTGATCAAACCAGCCCGATTGATGTCAATGTCGCCGATTTTGCCCGGCTGTTCGGCCCCGGAGAGTTGATCGACACCTACACCAAGGATCACCTCGCCCCGTTTATCGACGAGTTTCAAACCCCATGGGCGTGGCGCAATGACATTGGCCTCGACCCGTCCTTGCTCGTGCCGTTTCAAAACGCGCGCGCTATGCAAATGGCGTTATTTCCCGGTGGTGCAGGGCCGGTTATGGCCTTTTCGCTGGAACCAAAAGACCTGACGCCCGCAGCCAGTCGTGTCATTCTGAATGTTGATGGTCAGGCTATGACGTATTTCAACGCAGGGGTGCGGCCAACGCCAATGACGTGGCCCGGACCGGATGGCACCAACATGATCACGCTCAGCTTTGCGCCTGTGGATGGCACGCCAGAGGTGATCACATCACAAACCGGCAACTGGGCGTTTTTGCGCATGATCCGAAGCGGCAACCTTAAGGCAACGCCACTACCAGAGGTGTTTCGCCTGACATTGGCCGCCGGAGCACATCGTGCCGTCTTTGATCTGCGTGCAAATTCGGTTCAGAACCCGTTCGACCTCGGCATGTTTTCCGGGTTCACCTGCCCGCAAGGGTTTTAAGGCGTGCATGGTGGGTTTGAATAGTGAGCGTTGGCTTTTTTGGTAAGCTGCCCGCGAGCGGCGATTTTGTAAGCCGTGGACTTGGTCCGGGCCTGCGCCCTGTTTTGGACCGGTGGGTGACACAAAACCTTGTCTCACCTCTGCATAAGCCGGACAACTGGCCCGAAGGCGGCATGCGGGCCGTGATCCAAGGCCCCAAATCATCGCTGTTGCTGCTGATCCTGCCAAGTCACGATAAGATCGGTCGGGCGTTTCCGCTCGCGGTCTGTTGCGCAGTTGAACAGGTTGATCGGGCAAGCGCGGATCAATGGGCGGACCTTGCCGCCCCCATCGCACTGGACGCGATCTCTCATAGGTCTTTGCCAGATGCGTTGCTGGACAAGCTCGCGTCTTTACCGAACCCGCCGCATTCCAAAGCCAGCAATATCGCCCCACCGCTACTGTGGAGCAAAGCCGAGGTTTCATAAATCATCTAAACTTTAGGTTGATCGGCGCATCGAGGGTGCCGTCAAAGTACAGGAAAACCGTCTTTATCTATCGCAACAAAGGTTAAATGTAATTTGGAAGCTACGGGGCTCACCGATCACACATCTTATAACGTAAAGGTTGAATGCAAAACCTAGAAACATCCAATTTTACTTGCTATGGTTGTGAAATTAATTGATTCTTTTCGGGGGATACCAAATGTTTATGAAATCTACTTTTCTCGGTTTTGCTTGTTTTGGTTTATTGGCTTGTGGCGGCGGCGGCACCGATGGCGTCAAAAGCATCGGTGACGAGATTGGATTTGTGCCTTTGAACGCGGCACCAGCCAATGTTGGTACACCAGAGGTTGAGCAAGGCGCGGGCCTGTTTACTGGGTTCTTCTCGCGATCAAAAATCAGCGACAGCCTGCCAAACCTCAGAGTGCGACCTTTCGCGGAAGGAAACACAGAGGTTTCTCACGATGAAATCGGGGTCTACGTTGATGAATCCAATGAACGCGTGGTCAATGTCGTCACGCCGAGCGGTACAGCAAGCTATACTGTTGTTTCTGGCCCCGTCTTGATCAGAACATCGCCGACGATTGTTTACGAGTGGATTTATCAATCTGATCAAGGGGATCGATTGCAAATCCACCGCAACAATGCTGGCGGCATTTGGGGTCGCATCTACGGAAATGAAACGGAAGTGTTTTCGCCCACGTTCACACAGCATCGCATCCGCGGGAATTTCCTCTACGGATGGCCCATTGATCTAAACGTGGCTGCAACCGGCGCTGTTGGTGGTATCGCCACCTTTACCGGG
This sequence comes from uncultured Rhodobacterales bacterium, assembly GCA_964489925.1. Taxonomy (GTDB): domain Bacteria; phylum Pseudomonadota; class Alphaproteobacteria; order Rhodobacterales; family Rhodobacteraceae; genus CAYLLD01. The sequence continues at coordinate 3,724 of CAZBBZ010000002.1, read as the reverse complement.
GCAGGGGATCTTTATACGTCAGACGGGCGCCGGATGTTTGGCGGCACGACGAACCTGACCGCAAACTTCAACAACAACACAATTTCGGGCGACTTGTTTCGCGCAACTGGTGACCCCGATAACCAAGAAATGGCACCAACCGTTACGCTGACAAACGGCACGATGATGTCAGATGGCACAATATCAGCCACGAATGGCATTCAATTTACATCGGTCAACGGCACTGGCGCAGACCCGATAAGCTCTATCAGCGTTTCAAGCAGCACCTTGTCGGGGCGGTTTGTCGGCAATGCGTCCTACCGCGAAGCAATCGGTTCATTCGGTGGGTCTGGAACAGCAATTAAGGGCAGCGGCAACGAACCGATCTCGTTCAGCGGACTGTTTAGAGGCTCCAACAACTAGGGCAGTTGCGGCATTGCATGCCAAGGAGGGCACGGGTTGGGGATCAAAGATAAAGCCGATTTAGCGGTGCGATATGCCTTTAGTGCGCTTATCCTTTTTATGTTTGTCGGCATATCTGGGTCAGCAGCGTCAGAAAGGCGTGTCGCGCTCGTTATCGGGAACAGTTCTTATACTGCGGTGACAGCACTTAAGAACCCCAAGAATGATGCCCAAGACATGGCGGCCACGTTGAGCGATCTGGGGTATGAAGTGGTGGTCGAGCTGGATACAAGCCAGTCCGAAATGTTGCGCGCCTTGCGTGATTTCCAGCAAGACGCGCGCACCTCTGCGGTCGCCATCGTGTACTTTGCGGGACACGGAATTGAAGTGGAAAAGCAAAACTATTTGATCCCAACCGATGCCCGTCTGCAAAGCGATCTCGACATCCCCTTTGAGACCATTCCCCTTGATAACGTGGTGTTTGCGGCAAGTGGGGCGTCCGAACTAAGCCTCGTCATTCTGGATGCCTGTCGCAACAATCCCTTCGCCAACCAAATGGCGGGTGGCACGCGGTCTATCGGCCGAGGGCTTGCGTCGGTTGAGCCCAAATTGAATACGGTGGTGGCTTATGCCGCCAAAGCGGGCACAGTCGCCTACGACGGGGACGATCGGAATTCGCCCTATACAGAAGCATTGCTTCACGCATTAAAGACGCCAAACCTCGAAATCGGGTTGTTTCTGCGCTCGGTGCGCGACCGTGTGCATGGATTAACCGGGGGCCAGCAAGAGCCGTTTTGGTATGGCTCTCTTTCCTCAAGGAAACTGTTCTTGAATGCGTCGGCTCCTGTCGAACCAAAGCAAACACCGCAAGCAGAACCCGCGCTTGCCCCCGACGCGCCGCGGATGAATTTGGCAGAACAAGAAGCCGTTTGGAATTCGATCAAAGACACCCGCGACCCGGACCTTCTGTCAACCTTTCTGGAAATTTATCCCGATAGCGCCTTTGCCCCTTTTGCAAAGCACCGTTTGAACAAACTCAATCAAAGCGTGCCAACCCCCGAACCTGAATTGGCACCATCCCCACCGCTAGCCCTAGACGAAGCGGCCCAAAAAGCAGAGCCAAAGGCGCAACAATTTGCGCTGTCAGATCAAGCGCCGAAGGTGGGGCGTGACCTCGCCCCTATCGCGCAAAAAAGCGCTGCATCCGCGAACCAAACACTTCGCTTGCTCGCGTCTTTGCCGGTCAACCGATACCGCCCAAGTGCGGTTCCTACGGGTTTTGCCGCAACGACATCTGACGCGCTACCTGTCGTACCGACAGAGGAACCACTGAAGCGAAACGAATTGCGTGACATCCAAGAACGGCTCACCATCCTAGGTTTCAAACCGGGACCGATTGATGGTCTTTTTGGCAGTCGCACGCGCACGGCCATCAAAACCTATGAACAACAAGTCGGCCTGACATCAAGCGGAGAGGCAACGCAATCCACTCTAATACGTCTGCGGCGCGCCATTAGCGACGACGATGTTGCTGCGTTTCGTGCGCAACAAGCGGAACGACGCAAAATCGCCCAACAGAGGGCAGCGGCAAGGCGTGCCAGAGAACAACAGGAAGCTGCGCAAAAAGCGGCAGCACAACAAGCGGCAGCGGTAAAAGCCGCAGAGCAGGCCGCCGCAAAGAAAGCCGCTGAGCGACGCGCACGTCGGAATCGACGTGATGACGATGATGACGACGACAATGGCAGCAGCAATAGTGGCAGTAGCAATGATAGCGGCGGCGGAAGCGGCTGCAGCGGGTTTAGTTGTTAGGAATATTTCTAGCTGTTGGCCAGGCGACTGGCCCCCGATCAATTTGCCAGCCTCACTGCAACAACAAGATCACCAAAGCCACGCCGATCAGCATCACACCCGCCACAATATTTGTGCGCCGCAGGGCGGTTTCGGACTGCAAAAACCGCCGCACCCGCTCAAAACTCAGGGCCAGCACCAAGTTCCCGGCCAAGGGCACGACCGCGGACAGCAAGCAAATCACGGCAATATCCACACCCGTCAAAGCGCTCATGTCAAAGAACCCCGGCAACAGACCCATATAAAACAAAATCGCTTTGGGATTGCCGATAATGACCGCGAGCCCGGCCAGAAACCCCGCCAGCATCCCCGGTTTGGTCAGCGCCGAATTTTCGCCCACCAGCGTGCCGGATTTGCGGATCAGCATTACACCCATGGCCAAGAACATCACCACGGCGATGTATTTCATCACCACCAAAAACCCGCTGAACACGCTCAAAATTGCCGTGACCCCAAGGATCGCGAGCAAGGGCCAAATTACATCCCCCACCACCACGCCAAAGGCCAAGGGCCAAGCCGCGTTAAACCCCCCGGTCAAGGCGCGCGCGATCAAGGCCACCCAAACGGGTCCCGGCGTCAGGAATAAAATCAGCAAAGCGCCTGCATATAGCGCCAGATCGTTCAGGCTTAACGTCACGCCTTGTCCGGCAAGGTCAGCGACCCATCATCCGCCAAGGGCCAAAACGGGTTCATCGCCACTTCCCAAACATGCCCGTCCGGGTCCGCAAAATATCCCGAATACCCGCCCCAGAATACCTTTTCAGGGGCTTTCAACGCTGTGGCGCCCGCCTTCAACGCCAAGGCATAGGCCGCATCCACCTCGGCCTCTGTCGGAAAGTTCTGCGCCAGTGTTGAGGCCCCTGTGCCAAGCGGCGCATCCGCGCGTCCTTGATCCTTGGCCAGTTCATCCAGTGGGAAAAGCCCCAGCACGGCCCCCTGCATTTGGTAAAATACGACCGTGTCCACATCGGATGGATGCGGCTCCCAGCCTAAAGCCGCATAGAACGCCTTCGCGCGCTCAAGGCTCTCTACGCCAAGCGTAATCAAGGTCACACGTTGCGATGTCATCAAAGCACCTTCCAATAAAGTTCAAAGCCCGGATCAAACACCGTGACGTCACCGTCTGGCGTCTTGATATGCGATGGATAGGCAACCGCTGCGTCGCTCTTGCGCAAGGTGATCTTATCCGCGTTCGGCGCCAATCCGTAATAAGCCGGACCATTCAGCGAGGCAAAAGCCTCCAGCTTATCCAAAGCCCCCGCCGCTTCAAACACATGGGCGAGACAAGACATGGTGTTGCTCGCCGTAAAACATCCGGCACACCCACAACCCGTTTCTTTCGCCGCATCCACATGAGGCGCGCTATCGGTGCCCAGAAAATACCGCCCATCCCCACTTGTTGCGGCTTTGACCAAGGCCAAACGATGCACTTCTCGCTTCGCCACAGGCAGGCAATAATAATGCGGCCGGATGCCACCGGCCAAAATATGGTTCC
>CAZBBZ010000001.1:33861-34242 GCA_964489925.1 uncultured Rhodobacterales bacterium | reverse complement strand
CTTGATGGTCGCCGCGCGTCAGGGATCGCCACTTGCGATTGGCTATGGCGACGGCGAAATGTTCGTTGGTTCAGACGCGCTTGCACTGGCCCCAATGACCGACCGCGTCGCCTATTTGGACGAAGGTGACTGGGCCGTTTTGACACGGACCTCTGTTAAAGTGTTCGACAAGCGGGGCGAACCCGCTGATCGCGCCGTGCAAACCATCGCCGTCGACAGTGTCTTGGTCGACAAAGGCAATCACCGCCACTTCATGCACAAAGAAATTTATGAACAGCCAACCGTGCTGTCATATGCTTTGTCGCACTATCTAAGCGAAGATCGCACATCCATCGAAATTCCAGAAGGCACGCCGGACTTTACCAAGTACGACCGCCTGAT
>CAZBBZ010000001.1:30367-33851 GCA_964489925.1 uncultured Rhodobacterales bacterium | reverse complement strand
TGGCACCGCGTTTTACGCCTGCCACGTCGCCAAATACTGGTTCGAAAAATATGCTCGCCTTCCGGTCGAAATCGACGTTGCGTCAGAGTTTCGCTATCGCGAGCCCCCTTTGGGCAAAAACGATGCCGCAATTTTTGTAAGCCAGTCTGGTGAAACCGCCGACACATTGGCCGCCCTGCGCTATGCCGCCTCGCAAGGCGCCGAAGTTCTGTCAGTGGTGAATGTCGCGAACTCGTCGATTGCCCGCGAAAGCTCTTTGGCCCTGCCAATTCTGGCTGGAACCGAAATCGGCGTTGCGTCCACAAAGGCATTCACCTGTCAGCTGATGGCGCTCGCAGCGCTTGCCATCGCAGCAGGCCGTCAACGCGGCCATTTGGATGCAAAAGAAGAGCAATTCTTGCTGGAAAAACTGGTTGAAGTGCCAAAGCTCGTAGCCCAAAGCACCGATCTGGAAACCGATATCATCACCGCAGCTCGCGACTTGGCACAGGCGCGCGACATCCTGTTTCTTGGTCGTGGACCGATGTATCCCATCGCGCTTGAAGGTGCGTTGAAGCTGAAAGAGATCAGCTACATTCACGCCGAAGGTTACGCCAGCGGCGAGCTAAAGCACGGCCCAATCGCCCTGATCGACAGCCACGTTCCTGTTGTTGTGTTTGCACCAACAGACCCGCTGTTCGACAAAACCGTTTCCAACATGCAGGAAGTGATGGCCCGCGGCGGTAAAATCCTCTTGGTCACCGATGAAGCTGGCGCCAAAGCGGCAAGTGATGGCGTCTGGCAAACCATCGTCATGCCTGATTGCGATCCGTCGATTGCCCCGCTGGTCTATGCGGTGCCGGCGCAGTTGATCGCCTATCATACGGCCGTTGAAAAAGGCACTGACGTGGATCAGCCGCGCAACCTAGCGAAATCTGTGACGGTCGAGTAATCATTTTTTACGCCGATAGCGTGGCGCGGGCAGAAACCTCCGCTCCACGCACCTCGATTGGTGCGTGATCACAATGTCGCTAATGAACCCTAGTTTGGGCTTGGTTTGCAGCCATAAAATGTTGCATGAAGTACCAAAGCCGTAGAGGTCATGTCCGATGGTCGCCTTCAATGAACAGCAAAAAACGGGGTGGTTTCACTCGCTAGAACACAACCGCTTTGGTGGCGTCTGGCTTGCTGTCCTTCTACTCTCGGCGATCCCGGTGTTTTGGATCGGCTTTCTGTCACTCGGTGACGCATGGTCCACACCAGAATATAGCCACGGCCCAATTATCCCGGCGCTTTCATTTTACATGTTCCTGCGCGAAATGCGCCGTGTGCCAAGCGATGACAGCCGCAAAAACCGCCTGCCCGGTCTGATTGTCATCGCACTTGCCTTGACCATCGCAATCTTCGGCAATCTCACCCGTATCCCCGATATCGTCACCTATGCCTTCATTCTATGGGTCGGCGGCGTCGTGCTTTTGTGCTTTGGGTTTTCGCGCGGTTTGCTGTTTTGGACCGGCGTTTTGCACCTGGTCTATATGCTGCCACTGCCCCAATTCCTCTACTGGAAGCTGACCATTTGGCTGCAATTGGTATCTTCCGAACTGGGCGTTTGGTTCATTCAGGCCATGGGCATTCCCGTCTTTCTAGAAGGCAATGTTATCGACCTAGGCACCTACAAACTGCAAGTCGCCGAGGCCTGTTCCGGCCTGCGCTATCTGTTCCCCATTCTATCATTTTCATACGTGTTTTGCGTCCTCTACAACGGACCCGTCTGGCACAAGATTGTCATTTTGCTTGCCGCCGCGCCCATTACAGTGTTGATGAATTCGATCCGCATCGGGGTCATCGGTATTCTGGTGAACAGCTATGGCATCGGTCACGCTGAAGGGTTTTTGCACTACTTTGAAGGCTGGGTGATATTTACCGTCTGCGTCGGGCTGCTATTTTTGCTCGCAGTTCTAATGCAACGTCTACAACGAAACCCAAAGCCACTTGCCGACACCTTGGACATCGATTTTTCTGGTGTAAGCCCACAGTTGATGCGGTTTTTCGATGTGCCTCTCAACAAGACACTGATGGTGGCAACTGTGCTGACCGTCGCGATTTCGGCAGTTTGGGTCGCAGGCCCACAACGCGAGATTGACCGCCCCGAAAGAGATCCCTTTGGCTTTTTCCCACTTCAACTAGGCAATTGGGACGGCGTAACCTCCCCGCTGGAACCCCAAGTTGAACAAGTCTTGAACGCGGACGACTATATTCAAAGCACATTTTCTGCAGTGGGACAGCAAGCCTCCGTCGGCTTCTTTGCAGCCTACTACCACAAACAAACCGAAGGCTCCGGCATCCATAGCCCCGAAGTTTGCTTGCCCGTCGGCGGTTGGGAAATGTTCGACATCCAAGAGGTCACCGTTGATCTATCCAAAGAAACGGATTGGCCGCCATTCAAAACCAATCGCGCGATCATCCAAAAAGGTCTGGACCGGATGCTCGTCTATTATTGGTTTGAACAACGCGGCAAGCGCATGACCAACGATTTTTCGGTAAAATTATCGACCGTCAAAGACAGCCTAACCATTGGCCGCTCTGATGGCGCCTTGGTGCGCTTCACGACCCCGATGGGGCGCACTGAAACAATTGCATCTGCCGAAGCACGCATTCAAAATTTGGTCGCAGAGGTTCTGCCCAAGTTACACACCTACCTGCCCCACTGAACGGAAAGCGCGGCGCAGTTTCTAAGCGATTATTGGTCGATGGATGCTGCTTTGACGTTGAACTCCAACGCCACAACCTGATCCGCAGGCGGAAACTTTTCCCGGTTCGTTGCAGGAAGCAAAGCGAACATGCCAGCAGTGGTCGCGGTCGTGGCACCAGCACCGATCAAAATCGCGCGGCGCGTGAATTTTGCTTCTTCATCCATAAGCTAACTATAGCTCGCAGAGCCTAGCCTTGCCAAGAATTGAGTGCGGCAAATGGTAATCACTCTCACCGAATGTTGCCGCCTCGCAATTCACCAAAACTAAAGTTCAATGTCCGATCCTCGCCTTGAGGTCACCATAGACTTGGTCACGCCATAAAGAAGTCATCCACCTCAATCAGCGCCGCCAAAGACGATTCAACTCCGGCATCCGCATGCAGCATGGATTGATTGTCTGAAATAAAGAACGTGCTTGAAATGCCATCCCCATTCCCATCGGTGCGCCAAACATCGCTGTCGATATTATCGTTGCCGCCAACATTTCCTCGGACGAAATCGAAGCGATCTTCTTCTTCAAAGCGCGCGAAATACCAACCATCCGATAACCCGGAAAAGCTGTAATTCCCGTTGCCATCGGTCGTGGTCGTATCAATAACGCGATTGCCTCTTACCAACGAAACGGTCGCACCAGAAACGCCCGGCTCTCCAGAGTTTTCAAAGTCATTGCGGTTTGTATCGACAAAATACCGCCCCGCATCGATGCCCGCGACAAGCGCGCCCAGTAGGATTTGAAGGAACGTGAAATGCAAC
>CAZBBZ010000001.1:14119-30357 GCA_964489925.1 uncultured Rhodobacterales bacterium | reverse complement strand
GGGCCGGGGCCGGGGTCGGCGATGGTGGTGTCGGGGTTGGTGTTGTCGTGCCACCGTCACCCACAAGCCCAGCATCCAGGTTCACATGCGACCGGCTCGACGTCACCTGATACTTCGCAGACTCCCCATCGCCATTGCCAAGTGTGCGCCAAACATCGCTGTCGATCGCATCATTTCCGCCCACGTTCACCCGAACAAATTCGCGCCCCGCTTGCCCTTCAAAATACGCGCCATACCAACCATCGGCGAGCCCGTTAAAGCTGTAACCACCATTTGAATCCGTCGTCGTGGTCGCAATAACTTGGCCGTTGCTTTGCACCAATGAAATGCGAGCGCCCGAAACGCCCGCTTCATTGGAATCTTCACGACTGTTCTGGTTCGCATCAAAAAAGTACCGACCTGCGAGCGTGCCACCACCCGTTGTTGGCGGGGTTGGCGTGGGAGGTGTTGGCGTGCTTCCGCCCGCTCCGTCGATGCCCGCATCCAAGTTAAGCTCTGAAAGCGAGGAGGTGATTTGATACTTCGCAGATTCACCATCGCCATTGCTGTTGGTGCGCCACACGTCGCTATCCAGCGCGTCGTTGCCACCAACATTAACCCGCACAAAGTCACCGTTTGCTTGGGCTTGGAAGTAAACGCCGTACCAACCATTTGCCAAATCGGTGAAGCTGTAGCCGCCATTTGAATCTGTGGTCGTGCTGGCAACGACATCGCCGTTGCTTCGGAACAATGAAATTCTTGCCCCCGAAACGCCAGCTTCGTTAGCACCTTCGCGACTATCGCCGTTTTCATCATAAAAATAACGGCCTGCCACCGTGCCGCCACCAGAAACCGGAGGCGTTGGCGGTGTAGGCGTAGGTGGCGTCGGTGTAGGCGGTGTCGGAACGTCAGCGACAAGCCCCGCATCCGCGTGCAACATGGATTGGTTCCCGTTCACCAAGAATGAACTGGTAATACCGTTCCCGTTTCCATCAGTGGTCCAGACATCACTATCAATCTGATCGTTGCTGCCCGTATTGCCGCGCACAAAATCGCGCCCTTGGTCATCCGCATCAAAACGGACTCCATAATATCCATCGCTCAGCCCCTTAAAGTCGTATCGACCAGAGCCATCAGTTGTATCCGTTCGAACCACACGACCACTTTGAATCAACGAAACAGTAGTGCCCGAGACGCCGGGTTCATTCCCATCTTCGAGATTGTCGCCATCTCGATCGAGCCAAAGACGACCAGAAATCTCTGCATCATCGCTTGGTGCTGGCGGTGTTGGTGGTGTCGGCGGCGATGGCGGTGAAGACCCATCCAACGGGATGCCATGACTGGCAAAAGCAGACGCCGCAATGGACTGCATAAGTTGCGCATCCGCCGTCGAAACACCGCTTGGTCTGTACGACGAAACGCTAGGGGGCGCTTCGTTAAAGACGCTCCAGTAAAACACGTTCGCTTGAAGGTATGACAACATTGCCGTGGGATGAATTTCATCCGCCGTCAAAATCCGTTCTGCGGTGTCGCCATTGTCACCACGACCATAGCGGTTTGTGATCTGAACATAGGCGTCCGAATAGGCCAAGCCCATTGGCGCTAACCCGGCATCATGCCGATTGGCAGCACTTTCATAAACCCGTTGAATATCATTGCCGAATGGATTTGACCCGTTCATCTGGCTGTAGCTGGAATTCCAGTCCCCCTGCCAAGACGTATAAAGGATCAATTCGCCGCCGTTGGCGTTAACCAAATTGGCGAAACGGCTCGTATAGTTGTTAAATTCAGAAACCAACCCGCCATTTAGCGCGTTGCCGTTGTGCATATCGTTGGGCAAACCACCAAGCAGGATCGTGTCATATTGCCCGCTGCGGATTTCACCTTGGGCATACATGTAACCTGTATCTTCCCAGTGATCCCTGACCGACGCGCCACCGCGATCCGCCAAAGCGGTCGTGACGTTATGACCGCCGCGACGAGCCAATTCTTCAAACTGCGCAATCGTTCGAAGACTACTATTGCCGTTCGGCTGATAGTAAACATACGAGCTAGCAATAAACAAAATATCCATAAGACACCCCCCAAAAAATCTTAGCTTCTTTGGTTAAAGCCTAATTGCCTTGGACAAATATTCCAATTTATTTGTGCTCAATTCTTTGAATTTCCGACAAAAAAGACCCGCAAGATCACATCTTACGGGTCTTTAATGATTTACGTTGGTCTGGATAAATTCAGACACCACCAACATAGGGCGGTGCCAGTTTATCTATCAAGCGAACCAATCTGACGATGCTGTAATCGCATATTGTGACACGATATCATCTGCAATCTGCTGCATGAGATTGGCGTCAGAATTGGACACACCACCCGGATTGTAGCTTGAGTTCGACGGTGCATCGCCCGGCATAAGCGTTTCAAACAGCACGTTCGCCGCCAGATAAGCACCAGTAGAATGCGCGTGAATAGCGTCAACGGTAAGCAATTCTTCAGCTTTCTGACCATTATCACCGTAGCGATCCGTCAGAATTTCATGCGCTTTGGCCATTGCCATACCGTTTGGCGCGTAAGCCGACCCGTTAGCGCTTGCAGCACCTTTATAGATATTGTGTGCGCCAGCGCCCCAAGTGTCGCCACTTGCACTGATTTGCCAATCGCCGGCCCAAATACCGTAGAACGCAGAGTCCGCACCGTTTGCATCCGCAAGGTCTGTAAACTTGTCAGCGTAATTCCGGAATTCGGCGAGCCCGCTAGAACTGTCCATATTCTTGTTATAGCCTTGCAAGATGACCATGTCATAATCGCCAGACTTGATCATGCTTTGCGCATTTGTCGTGTCCCAAAGCTTTTTCAAGGACGCACCGCCCACGAACGCGCTGTCATAGCTGACGTCGTATCCCGCAGCCTTCAGCAGGGACACAAAGTGACCTTCAGGGCTTTGTGACTTGTTCCCGTTTGGCGCGTAGTAGGTGTAAGAGTTACCAACAAACAAAATCGAAAGATCGTCATCAACACTCGGTACGGGCGTTGGTGTCGGCGTTGGAGTAGGAGCTGGCGTAGGTGTTGGGGTAGGCGTTGGTGTCGGCGCAGGTGCAGCAGATTTCTGCACAATCCCCGCGTCAGTATTTGTGAAGTCTTTTCCACCACTTACGTTGTGGTAGCTTGCTTCACCCCAGCCATTGTTGGTTGTCCAAACATCGCTGTCAATCGAGTCATTTCCACCAGAATTCGCCCGTGTGAACTCATAAGCCGAAGACAGCAATTTGAATTCAACTTTATAGCCACCGTCGTCAAGACCAGAAAACTTGTAGTTGCCGTTTCCATCCGTCTTGGTCGTCGCAACAACTTTTCCGGATTCTGTCAAACGAACGGTTGCACCTGAAACACCTGTATCGCCACCATCCTCGACCGCATCTTTGTCTCGGTCAAAGAAATAGCGCCCAGCAATGGACCCTTCATTTTCGACAACCGGCACCGGCGTGGGTGGTGCAGAATTCGCAGCTTGGATGCCTGCATCAACATGGTATACTTTTGAGCCGTTTTTGACTTCGTAGTGACCTGTAGAACCCCAACCACCGGAGGTTTTCCAAACGTCACTGTCAATCGAGTCATTGCCGCCTGAATTCGTGCTCGCAAACTTATAAGCGCTTGAAACGCTTGCGAATTCGACGCCGTACCAACCGTCTTCGAGGCCACTAAATTTGTACTTGCCGTTTCCATCGGTTTTCGTCGTGGCAACAACTTCGCCACTCTGAACCAAACGAACGGTCGCGTTGGATACGCCAGTGTCACCGCCGTTTTCGGTATTTGAATTGTTCTTATCTTGGAAATACCGACCTTCAAGCGAGCCCGCAGCGGTTTTCTGAGCCGGTGTCGGTTCAGGTGTCGATGTGGGTGTCGCCTTTAACTGAACGCCGCCATCAACATTCGAAACTGTATTTCCGTTTCTAACCTGGAACGACGCGGTTTGCCCATCGTTGTTGGATGTGCGCCAAACGTCGCTGTCGACATAGTCATTGTTGCCAGAATTGCTGCGCGCGAACTTGTAGGAACTCGACACAGAGTCAAATTCGACGCCATACCAACCATCTGAAAGGTTTGAGAATTTATAGTTGCCGTTGCCGTCTGTCTTGGTCGTGGCAACAACTTCTCCGCTTTGGATCAGGCGCACAGTGGCATTTGACATGCCCGTATCGCCACCATCTTCTTGGTTCGAGTTGTTTTTATCGAAAAAGTAACGACCCTGAAGCGCACCATTGCCGCTATCGGAAACCGGTGTAGGTTTCGGGCTGGCAACGCTCGACGTTGCTTGAGCGCCCGCGTCAACGTTGCTGACTGTATTTCCACCACGGATAACGATGTAGCTACTTGGGCCAGAGCCGTCGCCGTTGGTTTTCCAAACATCGCTATCGTAAGATTCGCTGCTTCCGACACCGGGACGCGCAAACTTATGGCCATTCAGACCTGCGAACTGGATTGTATATCCACCATCCGCGATATTTTTGAATTCGTAGTTTCCGTTGCCGTCTGTCTTTGTCGTGGCAACAACAGAGTCACCCTTCATCAACGAGACCGTCGAACTTGAAACGCCGGTATCGCCACCGTCTTCTTTGTCCGAGTTGTTTTTGTCGAAGAAATACCGGCCTTTGATTGACCCGTTTCCAGACGATCCAGAATTACCCGAATTACTATAAGTGGCTGTGCTGCTTGACGGGATAACACCCGCATCAACATTGTTCACAAATGCACTGCGGCCAACATAGAACGACCCAGAAACACCAGCCCCCGACCCATCGGTTTTCCAAACATCGCTGTCGATGCCATCGTTACGGCCAACGCCGGTTTTGGAAAATTTGCTGCCATAGCCAGACTGCGCGAACTTCACGTAGTGATAGCCCTGCTCAACGCCGGAAAACTTGTAGTAACCATTTCCATCAGTCCGCGTCGTTGCAACCAGCTTTGACCCTTGGAACAGTTGTACGGTGGTGTTGGACACCCCGATGTCACCGGAGCCTTCTAGGCTATTGACGTTTTTATCAACGAAATATCTGCCAGCGATTGTAGACATGCGAAACCCTCAAAATTCCCTAACTTCCCGCAAGGAGAAGCGCGTGTACGTATTTCACAAATTCTTATCCGATGATCCTTAACGGGAACACAGTAGCCCCCCATTACATTGTCGGGTCGGCGGACTCCCGCACAAAAGGGAGTGGCGACTAATTGCTTTCAGATTACGACGCGATGTGGTTTGAAAAATTTTTGCTGATCTTTTGTCTGAATACGGCGCAATCTTGACGCGCCAATTTGCTGGGCCTATCAATAACCAATTGATTTTGTAGAGTTATTTTTATTTTGCGAAAGAACTTTGTGGATTTTGGCAACAATATGTCTGGTGGCATCTAAGGACCGCCCCATCACAGAACGGCGTTAACCATCGCTTGGAAAATTTAACCATTTTACGCAAAATCTCGGCTATTTCGCCGCATAAGACGCCAGAATCCGCATTCACGCGAATCACAACGCCCCTAAAGTGGTTGGCATTTGGTTAAATTTGTTTGGAATCTTTAGCTCCAAAGACAGTTTCGATAACCATAAAAATGGATAAGCCGCGCATTTGATTTTGAACCATATGCACGGCAAACCTTTGGGACTTTTTGAATGAACCCCGGCCGTTAGACCAAAAGCAGCAGCGCTCTACGCGATGCGTTTGCTTATGTCTTTTCCGGGGGGCAGCATCAACATGCCACGAATGGCCGCTGTTGCTGCCGAAAATTGTCCGCGCAACAACATCTGTGCAATCTTGCCCACATTGAAGGCGACTGCCACTGGCAGGGCCAGCGGTTTAAACTCTGCGACAAACAACTGGCGACTACGGGCCATGAAGTACGACGCCAAGCGCGACGGGCCTTTGTCAAATGAATGCGACCCAATCACCGAGCCTGCAAGGTGGTGTATTGAACTCGTCGGGCAATACATCAACGGCAAATCGCCCCGGTTCAAGCACCACGAAACCTCATCATAATAGATGAAATAATGTTCCGGCATTGGGCCCGCAACATCCAAAAATTCGCGGCTAACCAACATATGCGCGCCCATCACATAGTCCATATCGGACCCTTTGGGTTCTTGCGCATCGCTCGTATCAGCATAGGCGTTTAGGTTGGAACAGGCGCCGGTCCACAAATTAACGTTGCCGCCATCCGATTGAATCGTCGTCGGCGGGCGCAGGTAGCAAACACGCCCCCCAATCGCCCCAAACCGTCCAGCATTATCGGCAAATTTCTGAAATTCAGCGGCAGAGTCGTTCAACACCACAGAGTCAGGGTTGAGGATCCAAAAATAGTCGATGTCGTCCATCGCCTTAAACACCTCGCAGCCCTTGTTGACCGCATAAGCGTAACCGCCATTTTTGCCAGAATGCAGCACCGTAATCTGCCCTTGCGGGATATGCTCTGGCAATTCGTGGGTTTCAACATAGGGCAAAGCGCCGTGTTCCAGCGGTTCGAACGGCATCTCGTCACTTTTGACCCATTCCCGCCGCCCTTCGGCCCAGTCACGTATCAACTCAACTGTATTGTCTTTGCTTTCGTTGTCCACCACCAGAATGCGAACATCGCTTCCTTGGCTTGCAATAACGCTTTCAAGACAATCTAGAATTTCTTCGCCAGTATTATACGTAACAATTACGAGGCCCAACGCCATCTTTTTACCCTAACAATTCTAATCTAACAGGTCTGTACCGGGCGCGATTACACCCGATAGAAATTGCAACGCGCAGCACGCGTCGCAATCCAATTTTTCTTAGGCTTTTTCGTCGTAAACTTGCGATGCCGTTTCGACGTTCGCGCGGCGCTTGATAAGGTCGAGAACCTCGCCATCCGCTTTCTGTTCTTCGGTCGGTGCGAACAAGGCTTTACCGCGATCATCAACACCTGCTGGTGGATGACAAAGATAATAAACCGCCAAACTCTTGCGCGACTGACCGTCAGGACAAGTCAACGGATCTGGCAAGCCGTGCCAGCTGTTTTGCGTGGTGTCAAAGAACGCAGCACGGTTAAACACTGGCTCAATCTGTTTGGTCAGCTCACCGGGCGCTTCGTCGCTTTCGTTGCCCCACAACCCAAGGCTTCCGCCCCAGTCGTTTTGCCACTGCGAGTTCATGTAAACGATAATGTTCAACTTACGCTGAAGACCCAGTTTTGGGTGCAGCGAATAGTCCAAATGCGTGTTCAGCTTGCCGCCTTTGGTATGGATGTGCCATCCACCACCGTTCAGGCCGCTATCGGAAAACAGTTCCATACCTTCAAACAGGCTCTTTGACAGAACATCCGTAAATTCCGCGCTATTGAGCATATTGAACGCTTTGTAAGTATCCGGGCGGAAATCGTTCCAAATATTACAAACCTTTTTGATCTCAATCGGGTTTGCATATTTGTGCCAAAGTTCGTCGTCGAACTCTGGGAACTCTGTTTCCAACTTCTTTGCAAAGTCGTCGACAAAAAAGTTATCAACCACCATGTGGTCAAATGGACCTTCTTTGCCCCAGGTCTTTGCCGCTTCGACAATTGCTTCCATGTTAAAGACCTCTGTCAGATCTTCACTATATTTCGATGCCATCGTTACTTCTCCGAGATATTGGTCCCTGGCTGCATGTATTCGCGTTTCGTCGAATCGACAACTAAGGTTTGTTTTAAGGGGTCGATTCAGTCAAAACTTGGGCATAGCCGCCGCAGTTTTAGTTCAACTCTACTGATATATCGTAATTAGCACACATAAACTGGGAAACTATTTATATCCTTCCCCTTTAGGTAGAATTTTGGACATTTTCCATAGCTGCCAGCGCGCTTTTAGTTCTGGGAAAATGCCAAGCTGGTTCCCGCGAAATTCCCGGCCCTGCGCAAGATCCTGCGGCTGTCCGGCTAGGGTTCCTGATTTTACGGCGTTTATCACGTCGATATACGCATCAGTTCCCGCCACGGCTGCGCGGGCAAAAATCACATGAAGATCGTCGCCTTTGTAAATTTCGGCGCGTTTGGTTTGAAAAATGCGCCCCCCGTCCACGTCTGACGTACATTCATGAACCGTAGCGCCAATCATTTCAGGCTCGCCCATCGCAATTGGCCAAAACGCGCAGGCCGTGCCGCGATACCATGGGCTAAGACCTGTGTGCATATTTAGTGACACAGTTTTAGCCGCATCCAGCACATCATCCGGGATGATCCCCGTGCCGTAAACTGCAATGATATCAGGCTCTAAAGCGCGAACCGTTTGTGCAAGTTTGCCAGCCTTTGGTCGCCCCACATGGCTTATCAAATCCGCCTGACGAAACGTTTTATGGCCCGCACCAAAAACCTTTTCCAACGCTGCAGATCGGGACCGCCCGTCGCCAACAAGCTTCAAAAATACCGTTCGGAGCGTTTTGTTAATGAATTGAATCGGGGATTTTTTGAGAACTTTTTTCCAATGCCGCCGCGGTGTTGGATCACAAACCAAGATCGCCGCAACGTCGTGTTTTTCTGAAATCCGATTGGCCACATAGCAATGCTCTGGCCCATCGCCTGTTACAATAACAATCTTCACGGCCTAAACCCCCAACATTTGACGCGCCGTTCGTAAGAGTGGCTTGGTTTTCAAATGCGCTCTAAGAGCGCTAGGTGGTTGGTTTTGCAGACTTGTTCGATACCAAATATCTGGTGCGGGGCGTCTAAGATTGGACCTCGCATGAACCAGAAAAATCGCATCGTGACCCGTTGCGCGCAAGACATCAACAAGCTCCGGCGTCAGGTCATTTTCATGGCCATAGGGGACAGAAAATGACCGCACCGGCGCGCCGGTAAAGTCTTCTAATTGCGCTTTTGCAAAGACGATTTCTTCGTTCAGTTCTTCGGTGGAAAGAGACCGACAATGGACATGGGTTGCAGTATGATTGCCAATTTCAACGCCCAAAGACGGCAGTTCAGCTAATTGAGCCCGCGTCAACAAAGGCGCGCGGTCGCTAAAATCCGGTTGGCCGAATGCGTCCAGAAGGCGCGTTTTGATTTCAGCCCGCTTGACCGACCCATGTTGGGACATATCGCCAACAACAACGTCTGAAACTTCCGCCCGCAGCGGTAAATCCAATGCTGAACATAAGGCTTCCAATCCATGTTGGTTTGCAACCCAAGTAATGACGCTATCAAGCGAAATTCCATTTTCATTTACAAGCTGAGGGTTAACAAAAAACAACGCTGGCAAACCAGCAGGTGCTAGAACCTCTTTGGCAACATCATAAACGGACGCAAAAGCATCATCGAACGTCATCAACAAAGGGCGCTTTGGCAATTTTCCTGACAGCAACGTATCAAGATCAATGACATCGTTGTCTTTGGCCAAATGGTTGATTTGTGCCTCATAAGCTGCACGCGTGCTTGTGACAGCAAGCCCCCGTTCAAAGCTCGTCTCCGCCCCGACGTGATGGTGCAGAATACAAACTGGTGCAGACATTGCAGCTCCCGATCCCCAAAGTAAAGTTTCCAAAGAACCCAATCTTTTTATGTATTCATGGGTTTGGGGTTACAAACTACAGAAATTTGTCGAATTTTTGGTGAAGAATACTTATGATGCGACAAGACGTGAAATTTGTCCAAGTTCGCTATCAAGTTTCGGGGCGCTCAAGCCCAAGTCTTGGGCAATCTCTTTGAAACGCCAGCGCCAATCGATGTTTTTCAACGCCATCTTACGGTTCTTGATCGCCAATTCAGGCGTCCACATTTCTGCCGCTTCTTTCAAAGTGCCAAGACCAAGCATCCGATCATTTGCATGCACATCAAGCAAAGCACCGGGCCATAGCTCTTGTTTGCCAAACCAATCGGTGTGTGGCGCACGACCCGCAACAATCGCACCTGCTGCCAAGGCATCGGCCCAACGTGGGGTAAAATATTCTTTGTCTGGGTGCGTATATTTTGACCCATCAGCCAAGTTGGAATGGGCCAAGATGTACTTTGAACGCTGCATAAGATCAGCGTTTGATTTCACCACTTCATTGGGTGTGCCAACGTATGGCGGACGCCCATGAAACGACAACCCCAAAGACGCGCAATCGCTTGCGGTCGTATCATCGTCATCCCATGCCTCAGGCTGGCGACCAATACGGAAAATATCGATGTCCTTGTTGCCCGGCTCAATACCCATACCACCGAAGCGAAGGGCATCAGCACCGAACCCAAGATAACTTGTCTCGATCCCTGTCCGGCTTTGAATTTCTTCAACGTCATTTCCGCTGGTGACATAAAAATGGTCAAATTTGCCGCGCAATCCGAATTTCGGCAGTCGATCTGTCCAGAAACTGTCGATAATCCATGCAGAAACTTTGTTGTATCCGCGTCGCCAGTCCGGTTGCTCTGACAGCAGCAGCAAGTGTTGCGGTGACGGCGCGATCAGCAAAAGATCAGGACATGTTTCGCAGCGCTGTCGTGACAAAAGCGGATAAAGCAACTTGGATGGACGAGGTTTGTGGCTATCGACGCACACAACTTGCCCCCCAAGAAGTTCACCGGCCAAACCAACCATGTGATCAATCGGAGCCCAGCCTTGGCGACCGGGTTTACAGTACACTACTACCAGCTTTCGCACGCCTTCGCTGGCTCCTACTTCACTTGTCGATTCAACCTCTGGTATTTGGTCAAACATAATCCAATATCCACTCTACCCCGGGCCTTGTTAATCAATACTCAACGATTAGAGACTCTCGCCAATTTCAAGTCACACCATCACGATTCCGCAGGGGGCATTGCGTAGCACGCGGCACAAATGTACCAAAGGTTAACCTAGCGTAAGAAGTATTAATCATCTGTCTCGGCAGCTTATGCCGCTCTTTCAACGAGATAAGGGGAATAATTATTGAAATCTACGTTTTTTGAGCCGACCCTACCAACTTGGGCAGAAAGTCGCTTTCATGCAACGGTGTCGAGCGCTTCAACCAACATGACAACATCTTGGAAATCATTGTCGGCACCCGAATTGCGCAGCATGTCTTCAAACCCGATTTGAAGCCCTTCTGACTCTCGCGAATGACCTGAAACCACATGCTCATACCCGTCAGGGTTGAGCGCCCCGTCATGCGACACAAACACGGTTACATCGTGCAACGCAGTATCCCCGTCTGACAGAACAATGCCATTCGCACCTACCGAAAGGTTCAGATCGCCACTTTGCAAGACGCTTTGATCAAGACGGTTGTACCCATCTTGCACAAGGAAGAAGCCAAGCATTTTTCCATTGTCCAAATCATCAACCAAAACAGTGCCGGGGTTGGACTTCGCGTTTTCAACAATGATGCGCGGGTCATACATCCGCCCGGCGCTATCGTATTCGTAAACCCCGATAGAGTTTGTAAAGACAGCCGTATCATTGCTGGAAATCAGCGTCACGGCAAAGGCGCCAATGGCATCGGATCCGTAGAAATAGTTCTCGTTCTCCACACCATTGATCTGCGCGTCTTTCAGCGCGCGGTTTTCAACCAGCGCTTCGATAAACGGCGCAAACTCGACGATTGTCTGATCGCCCGCATAAACCGCAAGAAAATGACCACCGGTAAAATCGCCGCGCAATTCAATGCGCGCATCAATCGACCCGTCACCATCAACATCGACGGTGATTTCATCGCGAGATTTGTCCAGATTTATGCCCGCTTGGTCCAAATAACCGTCCAACCGGATCGACGCGCCTTTGTTCAACACAAATTCATCTGTGTCGTTTGTCGGCACAACTGTCTCTGTAGGTCTTTGCGGTTCAGGCTCCGGTTCGGGCTCTGGCGCTTTTTCAACAACTGCGGGCGCGGCTTCTTCTACGACTACTTCTTCAATAGACGGCGGTGCCACTTCTTCGCGCGCAGGTTCTTCTACGTTACCAGCGCCATTATCCGAAAGCTGGTCCAATTCCAAAAAGTTAGGCGCTGTTCCGTTAAGGTAAGCGCGCGTCAATGCATCTACACCAGTGCCAGCCTTGCCAAGTGCCGCGACCTGTTCAGGGCTCATAGCCCCACGCAAGAATGAGAAGTTATCAACGAGCCCGTTGAACGAACGGCTATAGGGACTACCAATATAAAGGTCGTCCAAAGTACCCGTTTGCAAGGACCCCAAACCTTTGATGGTCTGGATCAGTGTCCCGTCGACATACATTGCCCCGACGCCACGATCCCCATCAAAGGTGATAACCGCCCGATGCCAATCGAGATCGCCAATATCAAGAAACTGTTCGTTGATCCATTTCGCGCCACTACCGTCATCAAAACTGGCCTGCAGCCCATCATTCAGGCTCGCGGCAAGCGTGAAGCTGCGTCCAAACCAAAAGATCGCACCCGTATCGCCCAGATTATCCTTGCGGAAATCCACAACGACCGAAAAGCCGCTATTATTAACGTAATTGGCTTCCCACGGATAAGAGATATGCCCGCCGTTCAATTTAACGACCTTCGACCCTTGGTCGTTCACGAACTTCACCGAGCCGTGCGCTTTCCCGTCTACACCATAGGGCGAACTATCAGCCGCGCCTTTGTGAAAGTCATTTGCCAAAGCCACAGCGGTTTGAACCGACACTTTTTTGTCTGCAACGATCTTTTGGCCATCAGCCAAAACAATCGTGGCGGTGACATCATATTCGCCGGGTCTGCGGTAAAAATGCTCAGTTGTCGCGTCGCTCGTTTCGCGGTTCCCGTCGCCGAAATCCCAAGAAACAGTTGCGTCCTTGGTGTCCAACGCGCCTTTGCTGTCAAACACCCGTGACACATCAAAGCTATGGTTGTTCAAAAGCAGCTGGCTACCCGGCTCGCTTTGAAACAAGCCATAGGTGTCTTCCGGCGAGTAATCGAACTTAAGAAGGTTCGACCCTGCGCCGCGCTGTTGAACAAGACTTCCGGGCAGCACCTGCAAATCAACCATCACATCTAGGTTGTCAGCATAGGGGTCCGTAAAGACGTTTGAAATATGCGCAGGCGACAGCGGATCATCATAATTCGCAATATGGTTATTGCTCTGCGTAGAATTGCGCGGCACGATGATGTCAGAGGCAAAGTTGTTTCTAACTTCAACGCCCGTACTTTTTCCGCGAACCCAGATCGCAGGCAAGGACTGCCCGTCAACGCCATCTTCCAGCACATAAGCATCGCGATTCAGAATAAGCGTGTTGTTCAACACTTTCACATTCGCCGCGTGACTCACCGAAATCCCATGGGTGTGGCTGTTGTAAATGACGTTCCCGGTGACTTGGATGTTCTGAAACTTCTGACCCGTCGAATTGTAAGTCTCGTTGTGCAAAAAGATGCTTTGGCTGGCCATGCCATCGCCGCTATCGAGAACATTGTCGCGGATAAAGATATTCTTACTGTTGCTTTCAGCGCCAGTGGCCCAAAGCTGGATCATATCAAGGTGGTTGATCTCAGAATCCGAGCCCAACAAATTGTGGATGAAATTGTTCTCCACAACGACGTTTTGCACGCCCCCAAGCTGAATGGGATCAGCTTGCATTGAATGGAACTCGTTTCCGATCAGTCTGACGTTTTGCGATTCAAGCAATGTCAGCCCGAAATTGAAGCCGCTGAACTCATTGTTTTCAAACGTCAGCCCGTTTGCATATTTGACATTAGCAACATCAATCGCCGCCTTGTCACGACCCTTGACGGTCAGTGACTTCGTGGCACTTCCTTCAAGGTCGCTATTTTGCACTCTGATGTTTTCCACATCGCGCAGAAGAAACACCGCATCTGCAAAGGCCGACTTTGAGCTTTCAACAAACCTAAGATCATCAAAAGTAACGCCGCGCGCGCTGTATAGCTGCACGCTGGTAATTTCCGCAGGATTTTCGGGATCAGCAGATGTGAACGTCACACCGTCCGCTTGATAGTTATGGGGGTCTAGCCGCAAGTTGTATGGGTTTTTGGATCGGTGCAAACTGACCGTATCCCCCCAAGACACCTGCTCAAGCACTTCGTAAAGCTCTGCCTCGGAACGAACTTCAAAAATCAATTTTATTCTCCCCAATAACCACAAAAAATATGTGGCTACCCCAAACCTTAAAAACGCGATGCCGCCCCGTATTTGGCATCCGAATCCTAACACGGCGAATTAAACACAATATACTAAGAGATTGAACGACCTTTACCCAGTATTCGGCGGAAAAACGCCCAAGCAAGTACGGAATTTACGTGTAAAAACAAGTATCGAGCCGGAATCTTTACCTTGACCCAAAATTGCCGAAATTTTTCTGTAACTCTATGTAGGTATACCGCGCGAACACGCTTGCCGATGGCCTTGATACGAAATCAAAAGGCGGCCAGCGTGGTGAGCGTTGCAAATTAAAGTAAAGTCGAGCAAACAACAAAAATGACCGAGACAGCAACAGGATCTTCGCGCAGGATATCGATCGATCGACTAGATCGCGCGGCTGCAACTTATGAACAAGCTGCAAAGCCGTTCCTGATCGCTATTTTCATGGTTCTGGCATTGATGCCGTTTTACCTGCAGCTGGGTCCGCTGCGCATGACGCCGATCCGCTTTTTCTTGCTGATCGCGTTCATACCCCTCGTCATTCGATGGATGTCCGGTCGCTATGGCGGCATCCTACTTCCTGACATCCTATTGGCGGCCCACGGGCTATGGATGTTCATTGCGATGGTGATGACCGAAGGGTTTTCCGCCTCGGTTGAATTTCTTGGCACGCAAGTCATGGAAATGTTTGGCCCCTACCTATTGGCCAGAACCTATATCCGCGACCTGCCTTCGTTTGTTTACTTCGTAAAATTCCTGCTGCTCACGATTATCGTGCTGATCCCGTTTGCGATAATTGAAAACATCACAAACAAAATGCCTATCAGTATGTTTTTTGACGCATTGCCGGGCTTTGACACGCTGATCAAAGAACAAAACGACGTGCGCATGAACCTGTTTCGCGCGCAAGTAACCCTTCCCCACCCGATTTCATGGGGCGTGTTCTGCGCAACCATATTTGCCCTCGCATGGTTCGTGCCATTGGCAAATGGCGCCGGAAAAGCCTCGCGGGTGTTTTGGGCTGGCGTGACCGCGGTTGGGTCATTCTTGTCGTTATCATCAGGCGCAATTTTATCTGTTGGCATTCAATGCGGGCTAATCGGCTGGCACGTCGCAACCCAGTGGCTAAAGGCACGCTGGTTGGTCTTGGGCGGCGGATTTCTTTCGGTCTACATCATAATCGACCTTATTTCTAACCGATCAGCGATCGAAGTCTTCTTGTCCTACCTGACGTTTAGCGCGCACAATGCTTATTTCCGGATCGAGATTTTCAACTACGGCTGGAAAGAGGTCAGCGAATTTCCGATCTTCGGCATTGGACAACGCGAATTCCGGCGCCCTTGGTGGATGCACTCAGCCTCCGTTGACAATTTCTGGCTGCTGACAGCCATGCGTTACGGCATCCCCGGCACCCTGTTGATGATCGGCGGCTTTTTGATTGGCGTTTACAAAGTAGGCGCGATGAACTTTTCAAACCGCCCCGATCTTGCCGCATGCCAACGTGGATATGTGATTGCGATGGTCGGCTTGTTCTTTTCGCTCACCACCGTTCACCTTTGGGCCAGCGCCTTTGCATTCATCTTTTTGCTATTTGGCAGTGGCATTTGGCTTTATTCATCAGAACAAGACCTCGCAATCGACGAAGCCCCCCAGAGCGAGCAAACAGAGTCACCTAGGCGTCGTGGACCAGAGCGCACCCACCTGCCAGAGCGCACGGCGCGCGCTGAACGTAACGTGGCCGTTGAACGCGCCCCAGCGCGCGAGCGCGATGACGCGCCCCAAGCGCTGCGACATCGCAAAGAAACCAATGCAAGCCGAAGCAAATTCACCCGAGGCGACATAAAACCAACCCCCAAAAGATAAATCCGGGTGATGAAATTGCCGCGGTCAAGAACCGCTGTTTCTAATCATCTGGACCCAGAATTGATGCAAATGTAGATCGCAGACAACCGCGTAAGCGCGTCACGAGTAGGAGCCCAAATATGGACATTACCCCAACAGATATCCCAGAAGTTTTAATCGTCACGCCCGCGCGTTACGGCGATGACAGAGGCTTCTTTACCGAACC
The DNA here is from genome assembly GCA_964489925.1 of uncultured Rhodobacterales bacterium. Classification (GTDB taxonomy): domain Bacteria; phylum Pseudomonadota; class Alphaproteobacteria; order Rhodobacterales; family Rhodobacteraceae; genus CAYLLD01. The sequence continues at coordinate 14,289 of CAZBBZ010000001.1, read as the reverse complement.
TTGGAACCGCCAACGCATGGCGGATGCGGGCATCGACCTCGACTTTGTGCAGGACAATCACTCGTTCACAGGGTCAGTCGGCACAGTCCGTGGACTTCACTTCCAAAAACCACCGCACGCGCAGGACAAGTTGGTTCGTGTAACGCGCGGGTCTGTAATTGACGTGGCCG
>CAZBBZ010000001.1:0-14109 GCA_964489925.1 uncultured Rhodobacterales bacterium | reverse complement strand
GCCGTTGATGCACGAAGCGGCTCGCCAACCTACGGGCAATCCGTATCGGTCGAGCTATCGGCGGAAAACGGGCGGCAGCTTTTTGTGCCCAAAGGCTTCCTTCATGGCTTTGTAACGCTGACGCCAAACGTCGACTTTATGTACAAATGTTCCGCCTATTATCACCAAGATTCCGAAGGTTCGGTCTATTTTGCAGACCCGGACCTTGGAATTGACTGGGGACCAAACCCAGATTTTGACAGTTTAAGCGTAAAGGACGACGAAGAAAACGCCGTCGCATGGGCCGATTTTGAAAGCCCGTTTACGTATCAAGGAGCGTGAAGCAAATGAAAATTCTTGTAACAGGTGGCGCGGGCTTTATCGGATCCGCAGTCGTGCGACAGGCCGTTCGTGACGGGTATGAGGTCGTGAATGTCGATGCGCTGACTTATGCGGCGTGCCTTGATAACGTGAAATCCGTAGCCGACAGCCCGGCCTATAAGTTTGAACAAGCCGACATTCGTGACCGCGCGCGTCTGGACGAAATTTTCGCCGCGCATCGTCCTGATGTGGTGATGCATTTGGCCGCCGAAAGCCATGTGGATCGCTCGATTGATGCCCCCGGCGAGTTCATCGAAACCAATGTCATGGGCACGTACAACATGCTCGAAGCCGCGCGCAGCTATTGGATGGACGCAGGCTCACCACCAGAGTTTCGCTTTCACCACATCTCGACCGACGAAGTCTACGGCAGCTTGGGCGAAACCGGCATGTTCACCGAAGACACGTCCTATGACCCTCGCTCACCTTACTCGGCCAGCAAAGCGTCATCGGATCACTTGGTGCGTGCTTGGGCAGAAACCTTTGGCCTGCCGGTGCTCGTCACCAACTGTTCGAACAACTACGGGCCGTTCCATTTCCCCGAAAAGCTCATCCCCGTCGTCATTCTAAAAGCCCTCGCCGGAGAATCTATTCCCGTTTACGGCAAAGGCGAAAACGTGCGTGACTGGCTTTATGTCGAAGATCACGCAGACGCGTTGCTGACAGTGGTTGCCAAGGGCGAAGTTGGTCGCACTTATAACATCGGCGGCGAAAACGAAGCCCGCAACATCGACCTCGTCACCACGATTTGTAGTCTCTTGGACGAAATGCAGCCGGGCGAAAAACCCTATGCAGAGCTGATTACATTCGTCACCGACCGTCCGGGTCACGACATGCGCTACGCGATTGATCCGCAGCGCATTCGCAATGAACTCGGCTGGCGCCCCTCGGTAACGGTTGAGGAAGGGCTGCGCAAAACTGTGCGCTGGTATCTCGACAACGAGGACTGGTGGCGCGCGCTTCAAAACAGAGATGGCGTTGGAACACGTCTAGGCAAAGCCTAAGCGTTTTTTCAGGGCTAGGCAGAGCCCTGAAACCCAATCCGATCCAGATACGTGCGAACAGAGGTTTGCACGTGTCTAAACCTGTCACCCCCCAGATGTTTGCCGCCATACCAGCGGGTCACGACGACGATGTGATCGTGAAGGTTTTCTTGCTCTAAAATCCGCAAGATCAGCGCCCCCGCACCCGCCTCGCCGTCATCGTTCTTGATCGGCCCTTCAGCACGACTGACCAAGCCCCAACTGTGATGCGTCGCTTTGGCAAATTTCTTATCTTTGGTCAGCACTTTGATAAAACCACGCGCGTCTTGCTTGGTTTTACAAAGCCCGCCCGAAACCGCGTATTTCGATCCCCGGTCGGTCAGTATGTTCGTAAAAACCTGCAAAGAGCCGTTACGCCAAATGCCCGCGACCGTTGCCAAGACCGTTTGTTTTGGTCCCGAACACCGCATCAATCGTCGTCTTGGTCGTGGTCCGATCGGTCAAATCAATCGAAAACGCCGCATAGCCGTTGCTGCCTGCGGAAAATGGTCCTGAAAAAATATCATCCGCGGCATTCGTAATGCTGGGCGCCCCAAGCTGCGCGGCCCAGTCAAAATTCACCATATTGTCCGAATAGGTCGTGCCATCATAGGCAGCAAACTCTTGCGCCACGCATTTATGCACATGACAAGCGGGCTGTCCGCCAGCGGTTGTGACGTAAATTCTGGCCTTCGCATTTCCGTAAGGACTTTCCGGAATGCTGATCTTATCGCGCAAAACCGTATTGGCCTCGACATTGATCCCGGACCCATTATCAATCACCAGCCCCCAAGTTGAAGACACGATGATAAAGTTATTGCGCACGGTCCCTGTGACCTTCGTCGTATTATTGGATTGAAAATTCGTAAACAAACCTTGGGTCGCATTATGCTTTTGGTGGTTAATAGTGCCCCCTTGGACGGACGCATTTTGCACGCCCGCGACAGAACCGGGGGCCAACAAGGGCATGTAATTCCCTTGAATAACGAGATGATAATCTTTGTTATCGTTGCCCGTGCCATATTGAAGCCCGTCCTTATGGGCGCCAGAAAAGGTTTCATATGCGGGACCAGCATAGGCGTTCAGAATATAATTATCGGTGATCTCTAAACGAATAGTCCCAGACTCTGTTTGGTTCAGGCTTTGGAACGCGTCCTCAAGGTAATCCTTGAACAGGCAGTTTACCGTTCGCACCCGCTCAACATCCACGGGCCAAAACGCACGGAAGATACGCTTAAAGTCGCAGTTCTGCGCAATAATCGTGTCGACAAACCTTGCGCGCAAACCGCTTCCGAAATGCCCCGCTTGAACACCTTCGGGTGCGCCAAACCGACAGCCATCAACGATGACCGTCCCCCGCGTCGCATAGGATCCATTGGACGTGAAAAACAACGCGGTCGTTGTCAGGTTCAAATTGGTACTCGCATAATCTGGATTATTCGCAGCATTGCCCGTTGGGTTGTCCGAATAGTAATATCCAAGGGGATCGCTCGGCTGCAAATGGGTCGTGAAATCAATGTCTTTGATAATCACCCGATCGCACCCGGCAACATTAACGCGCCCGGCGATTTCAGCGCCAAATTTAGTCTCGGCGCGGATTGTTAACCGCCCCCCGGTAAAGTCAGCAGTCGCCCCATTATCATAAGCCTCATCAGACGCGCCAAGGTTCGGATCAACCAAAGAGCCATTCCCTTGGACATCATTAATCGCGATCTGCTCGGTATTTGTGCCCACAACGCTGCCATCTCTTAGGATGATCTGGAAATGCTGACCGTTTGCCACGGGGCCGCGCGCATTAGAAACCGCCTCACCAAGTTGCGCCGCATTGATTATATGGGCAGCATTGGGAACCACATTAATGTAAGTCGTATCCCCGTTGTTCAACCCCAACGCATAGCTTCCGGCCAAAGATCCGGACCCCGCAACAGTGGGCACAATGTGACCGTCGGAAATCGCAAAATGGTTCTGCTCGTTGCCGCTTGTAATCGCGCTTGCCGACACCGGAATGCCACCAGCGCCAGCCCCTGTGAAGGCACCAAAGTCCACCGTGCTGCCAAGACCGTTTAGCGAAATCGACGCGTTATAAACCGGGCTTTCGTCCTGCCCATCCCAAAGGGTATACGTGAAACTACCATTTGCGCGGCTGCCGGAACTTGGCGGATGCCCGGTAATATCACCGAGATCATTGTAGGCGACCAAGCCATTTTCTTGGATACTTACGCTTCCAGACGGCAGGGTCAGCACCACAGGCCAATTGACGATAATATTGCCGTTAATGCGGCGTACAGAAATCGCATTCCCTTCCGGGTCAAAAGCCCCCGACAACAAAGATGTGGCATTTTTTTCGCTGTAAATCGTCATGGGCCAAAACCGGTTCTAGCTTCACCGCCGGCCAATCGCCGACAAAAGAGTTATTCGCGCTAAGTCTAAAAATTCATTAACTGTTGCGAGCGCTCGTTATCGTTTCATAAGCAACTTAGCGTTCATCCACGACCGAACCCAAGAAAACCCTGCGCTTGGCTTAGCAGGCTTCTTGCATATTCCCGCAGCTTGGGAACGAACACCATGCTGCCAACCGTGTAAATAGCCGGGATCAAGCAGGCAAAGGCCAGTTTCGCCCAAATATTGTTTGGAAATACGGTCAACAGCGCGACCGCCAAAGCCATAGTTGCAATCGCGGCCCCGTAACTGGTGACACCTGTTTGGATTGCAAATGGTTTTCCCTGTCGAAGCCGGAAAATGCACAATGCAAATGCGATGCATTCACCAGCCGTTAGCGCCAAGCCAACGCTCAGCAAACCACCGCCCCAAACAAGAGCAAAATAGGCAAGGATAATCCCGCTCACGCGAATAGACTCGCTATACATCAAGTCCCGCGTATTCGCGAAAGCAAGAAACGTGTTCACCATTCTGGTACGCATAAACCGAATTGCCCCGGCAATAGAGGCCCAGCCGACCAGTAACCACGTGGAAAAATAGGCTTCACCAAACACGATCCGAATGATGTCAGACCCAAGCAGGATCAAGGGAACAAAACACCCCACGGCCATAACGCTCGTGACATGCCCAACAAGATCATAGCGTTTTTGAAACCTTGGATGGTCGTCTTGAACTTCCGACATCAGCGGCAGCGTCAAAGAGGCGACCACACGGGTCAACATCCCAGATGGCATGGTCACAAGCATCATGACGACGGTGTATTGCGCAAGTTCTAGCATGCCAAGCTGCGCACCAACCAAGAAACGGTCAGCTTGCGTTGAAAGCATCAACACAATTCCGTTTATCATAATCGGCCAGCCAAAACTTAGCGACGAAATCATGTGCCGCTTTTCAATGCCAACTTTGTATTTACGTTCCGCTTTTATGTGCGTGGCAATCACAAGTGCGACAGTTTGAAAAATCACGCTCCACAAAATCGCAATGTAATCGCGCGTAATCCATGCCAACACGACCGCGACGACAAGACCTACAGCTTGGCTGGCAAGGTTCGCAAAAATCTCGACGGAAAAATCCATTCTGCGCTGCACACGGTACATATCCATGTGAATAAACGCCCGAATGATCGGGCTGACAGCCAGAATTTGATAGGCAAATTTTGCTTCGGGAATTTCAAAAACATCCGCAATCCAGCCCGCACTGAAAAACAGAACAGTCGCAAGGATAACCCCGCGAATAAGCGACAACGTCACAATCGTAGACTGATAGGCTGGATCATCGCCGTCTTTATCGCGCACAATCGCTTTGCCGAGCGAGAAATCAGAAATAAGTTCAAGCGCAACCGTGGTCACTGCAAAGGTTGACGCAATCCCGAAATCTTCGGGAAACAGCAAACGCGCAATGATGATGTTTCGCAAAAGCGACAGGAATTGGATCGCGATCTGGCTGGTGAAAAGCGTTACACCACCACGTAATATTTTATCCGCGTTACTCACACAACCAACCCAAAGAGAAGTCCTATTCCACGAATCAAGAGCTTGTACCTGAATAAGAGAAGTAAGCGACGAAAATTTAGGCTTCGTAGAAATTTGGCCACTATTGTTGCGCTATGGTAAAATTGGGTGACTAGCAAGCAACAGTGCCGCGTTTCGCTATGGGTATTAAGCTATGGCAGATTAGGTCAAGAGTTGCCCAGATCCGCAAATTCGTCGCCAAGCGGTATGAAAACCTGATAAAACCCGCTAGGGCTATGAATATAACGTTTCGTTAAACCCAAACTGTTTTCTATAAAAGTAAGAAAACGTCCAATCGACCGAATTACAAGACAGGCGACTTTTTATGATTTGTCCCGTTATCCTTTGTGGGGGTTCTGGTACGCGGCTATGGCCATCTTCGCGGAAATCCTACCCTAAACAGTTTTCTCAACTTTTGGGGGATGGCTCTCTCTACCAAGCGACAATCGCGCGGCTTTCCGGTCCTGAATTTCAAGCGCCAATCGTGTTAACGAACGCTGATTTCAGGTTTTTGGCCGCGGACCAAGCCTATGCCGCCGGGTGCATTGATCCGACCGTATTTATCGAGCCTGTGTCCCGCAACACGGCCCCCGCAATCTTGATCGCGGCACTTCACTTGGAAAGCTCTCCAGATGCTTTGATGCTGATCGCGCCATCAGACCATTTGATTGCCGACGATGACGCATTCAGAAAAACCGTCTTAGACGCCGCCAAAGAAGCCGAAAAAGGGCGTTTGGTCACCTTCGGCATCACCCCGGACGCGCCGGAAACGGGCTATGGGTATCTGGAGTTGGGCGAAAAAGCCGTCGACGGACAGGCCCAGCCATTGTTGTCCTTTACCGAAAAGCCAAACGCTGAGGACGCTGTTAATATGCTGGCCGACGGGCGGTTCTTGTGGAACGCGGGTATCTTCCTGTTCCGCGTTCAGGACATTTTGGCGGCTTTTGAGGCCCATGAACCAACCATGATGGCAAAATGTCGTCGCGCCATCGACGAAGGCGAAGCGGATCTGAATTTTTTCCGCTTGGCGCACGAACCTTATGCCTCTCTGCCTGACATCAGCATTGATTATGCGGTTATGGAAAAGGCTGAAAACCTGTCCGCTGTTCCTTACGGCGGCACTTGGTCGGATTTGGGCAGCTGGAACAGTCTTTGGGCCGCACTTGAGCCGGATGAAAACGGCGTGGCCACCTCTGGCGACGTGACCGCGATTGACTGTGAAAACACGCTGCTTCGCTCCGAAGATAGTAATGTTCAACTGGTTGGTCTGGGCATCAAAAATATCGTTGCCGTCGCAATGCGCGATGCGGTGCTGGTGGCGGATATGAACCAAAGCCAGCGCATCCGTGACGTGGTGCAAACCCTGTCCAAAAAAGGCGCGCGCCAAGCGGTGGATTACCCGCGCTATCACCGCCCTTGGGGATGGTACGAAACGCTTTGTCTGGGCGGTCGCTTTCAGGTCAAACGCATCATGGTGAAACCGGGCGGCGTGTTAAGCCTGCAAAGCCATGTGCACCGGGCGGAACACTGGGTGGTTGTGCAAGGCACCGCCAAAGTTACCGTTGATGACAAGATCAATCTTCTCTCTGAAAACGAAAGCGTCTATGTGCCGCTTGGGGCGGTTCATCGCCTCGAAAATCCGGGCAAATTAGATATGTACCTGATCGAGGTGCAAACCGGCTCGTACTTAGGGGAAGATGACATTGTCCGATACAAAGACGTCTACGCACGCGCTTCGGCCGACTGACACAGTTGCTGTAAACACTTGGGAATTTCTGCGCGATCCTATGATCGTGCCCACCGGCTTTCGCGAATATGACGCGCGCTGGCAGTACCCAGATCAGATCAACTTACCCGGCATCCAAGCGCTGGGCCTTGGCCTTGGCACCCAGATGCACGAGGCGGGCATTGCCCCTCATATTGCGGTCGGAAACGACTATCGCGACTACTCGCTGGCGATCAAATACGCTTTGATGGCAGGGCTGGTTCAGGCGGGCATCACCTGCCACGACATCGGCCCCGCCCTGTCACCCATGGCATATTTCGCGCAATTCCATCTGGATTTGCCCGCCGTTGCCATGGTCACTGCCTCCCATAATCCGAATGGCTGGACTGGCGTTAAAATGGGTTTTGAACGCCCGCTCACCCACGGCCCGGATGAAATGTCCCGCCTACGCGCCATCGTATTAAATGGCGAAGGTGTGGCCCGTACGGGTGGCACCATCATTCGTGAAGATGGCGTCCGAGAAGCCTATTTAGACGATTTGATTGGCGACTTCCGTCTGTCCCGCCCTCTTAAAATCGTCGCAGCTTGCGGCAATGGGTCGGCGGCAGCGACAGCGCCCGAGTTGCTGACACGCATGGGGGCCGAAGTCGTGCCGCTTCATGCAACGCTCGATTACACCTTCCCACATTACAACCCAAACCCCGAAGCCATGGAAATGCTGCATGATATGGCCGCAGCCGTTACCAATAGCGGTGCCGATCTTGCACTAGGCTTTGACGGTGACGGCGATCGTTGCGGCGTCGTGGACAATTTGGGCGACGAAATTTTTGCCGATAAGATGGGGCTGATCATGGCCCGCGATCTTGCGGCCCTGCACGAAAACGCTCACTTTGTTGTTGATGTGAAATCAACCGGGCTGTTTGCGAACGATCCCGTTCTAAACGCGCATAACGCAACCGTGGAATACTGGAAAACCGGACATTCCCACATGAAACGCCGCGTCAAAGCCAGCGGCGCTTTGGCGGGTTTTGAAAAGTCTGGGCATTACTTTCTCGCCGACCCGATCGGGCGTGGATTTGATTGCGGTATGCGGGTTGCGGTTGAGGTCTTGAAACTGCTTGATCGCAATCCCGGCAAATCCCTAAGCGACCTTAAGAACGAATTGCCGATCGCCTATACTTCGCCAACGCTTTCGCCCTATTGCGCGGACACTGCAAAATACAACGTCCTAGAAAAGATCATGACCGACCTAGAGGCGCACGCAGCCAAAGGCGGCACATTGGGCGGCCAAAAGATCAAAGAGATCATCACGGTAAACGGGGCGCGCGTGCAGCTTGAAAACGGTGGGTTCGGCTTGGTCCGCGCCTCGTCCAATACGCCTAATCTGGTGGTTGTGACGGAAAGCCCCGACAGCGAAGCGGCCATGAAAGCAATCTTTACGGATCTTGATGCGATTGTGCGCCGCCAGTCCGAAGTTGGGGACTACGACCAAACAATCTAGGCAAACAATCTAGGCAAACTAAATCGAGCGGACCTGTTACTGGCGTGATGCCGCGACGGTTTCGTTTTGTAACGCAACCCGAACACCCGGTTGAATGACAGCCGCATCATAGGGTGGCCGCGCAAACACATCGCGCACCATGCCGCGAAACTCATCCAATGACTTGCTCTCGTAGTTGGGATCAAAACTCACTTGATCCCAACGCTCGCAAAACGCCGCACAATCATCAAAGTACTGATGCCCGCGATACGCCTCGCGTTTGGCCGGATCCGCGCCCACATGCTCGCCAAAATACAAAAGCTGAAAATCGCCGTGCTTTTCGACAACCCACGTACATTGCTCGCGCACAAATGGCTTCAAAATCGACGCGGCATATTCGTCGTGATTATAGGGCGCAAAAATATCGCCAATATCGTGCAACAAGGCCGAAACCACCCAATCCACATCCGCCCCATCGCGCCATGCCCGCGTTGCCGATTGCACCGAATGATCTAGCCGCGTGACCTGATAGCCCGACAAGCCTTCATCCAGACTTTCAAGCGCATTCAACAAGCGATCCGCAGTGCCGCTTGCATAGGCAACCTCGTGGCTGTGAAGAAGATCATAATCTTCCTTATCGCCGTCCTTCATTTCCGTAAATTTGACCCGTTCGATCATTCAAACTCACCCTTGTGTGGTCGCATAGAGTTTCGCATCTTGGTCCAACCCCTGTGCCAGCGCTTTTCGCTGCGCCTCGCGGATATCTTCATAAACCCCAAGCGCGCGCGGCTCAAAATACGCCTTTGGCTCTGCATAATGCAGGAAATTCCCGCTTACGTCCTGCCCCCGCGCAAGCATAGCGTAATCTTTATCACCAACCGTCTTTTGCACATCAGGCGCGATATAACGCACCACGAATGCGATCCGTCGATCATCTGACACGTTTGGACCGCTGCCATGGATCGTCAGACCATGATGCAAAGACATTTGCCCCGGTTGCAGCTCAATCGCCACTTTATCAGCCTCGGCAACATCCACTTCAATCTCTTGACCCCGGCTCAGCATATTATCATCGGCAAAGGTATCTTTATGGGGAAGAATTTCATTCTTATGCGACCCCTGAACAAAATCCATACATCCCGACGCTTTGGTCGCTGGCGACAATGCGATCCACGCGGTCACTTGTTTATCCGTTGACCCCATGCCCCAATAGGTCAGGTCTTGGTGCATCGAAATCATGTGCTTGGTGCCCGGTTCCTTGATCAAAAACTCGGACCCCCAAATCAGAATATCAGGCCCAATAATTTTCTCGATCACATCCAAAACCGCCGGGTTCGTCGACAATTGCGCCGCAAGCGGGATGACGCAATTGGAATTTGCGCGTTTGTATTGATTGATCGAGCGCGGCAAATCGGCGGCAAGCCAGTCCTGTTCCATCTGCTCTAATTCAGAGCGCGCGACTTTCGTTTCAGCCGCACTCATCACATCAACCGGAAACAGATATCCATTGTCCCAGTATTGATCGACTTGGGCATCGGTAAACTCAACCATTTTGTCCCTCATTTTAGCGTCTGGGCTTCAGGATGGCATGGGCTTGCAAAGCTGCTGCAAAAAAAACGACACCTTTGTCGCATTCAAACCAGTCAGTTCGTTCTTGTGTCTGGACGAAACGCGACAAAAGGCTATCGTCATGTGTAACTGAGCACGACAATATTGAGGTATCTCCAATGGCTAAATTTGGTGTCAGCCAAAGCGTTCTACGCAAAGAAGATCAGCGTTTCATTACTGGTCAGGGACGTTACGTCGACGATATTGCCCCCGAAAACGCGCAATTTGCCTGTTTTTATCGGTCTCCGGTGGCCCATGCGGTTATCAAAAACATTGATATTGATGAGGCAAAAGCCGCACCGGGCGTCGCACTTGTCATGACCGCGCAAGAACTCGAAGCAGAGACAAAAAACAACATCAACTATTCTGTTTTATCCGATCACACGACGCGACCATCCTCCGCTGCGACCCGCCCCATCTTGGCGTCCGGCAAGGTGCGTTTTGTGGGTGAACCGATTGCCATTATCGTGGCCGACACGCTGGAAAACGCAAACGCCGCCGCTGAATTGATTGATTTTGATTACGACGAACTTGCCGCGCATGTGGCGCTTGCCTCTGGAGGGGAGCCGCTACACGAGGACGCCGCCGACAATGTGGTTTACGACTGGGACTACGGCAACAAAGCCGAAACCGACGCCGCATTTGCAAGTGCCGCCCACACCACAAAGTTGGAAATCGCCGATAACCGCGTGATCGCCAACGCGATGGAACCCCGCGGTTGTTATGCAGAAATGGAAGGCGACCGGCTTCATGTCTGTATCAACGGCCAAGGCGTTTGGGGCGCGCGCGATGAAATTGCTGAAAAGCTTGGCCTTGAAAAATCCGACCTGCGCGTGACCAATCCCGATGTTGGCGGCGGGTTTGGCATGAAGGCGTTCATGTATCCCGAATATTTCGCCGTTGCCGATGCGACCCGCCGTCTAAACATGCCCATCCGTTGGATGTCTGATCGCGCCGAAGGCATGTTAACCGACAACGGTGGCCGCGATCTTGTGACCATTGCTGAAGCGGCTTTTGATGAGAACTACAAATTAATCGCCGCGCGCTTTGATACGGTTGCCAACATGGGCGCCTACAGCTCTGGCTTTGCGCAGTTTATCCAAACCGATTTGCAGTTGAAGGTTCTCACCGGCGTCTATGACGTCCAAACCGTCCACTATACCCAGCTAGGCGTTTACACGAACACCACGCAAATCGATGCCTATCGCGGCGCTGGACGGCCCGAGGCGATTTACACTATCGAACGTCTGATGGACTATTCCGCCCGCCAGCTTGGTCAAGATCCGGTGGAATTTCGTCGCAAAAGCTTCATTGGCAAAGACCAGTTCCCCTATCTTTCGGTCACGGGCGAAACTTACGACGTGGGTGACTTTGAACGGGTTTTAAGCCGCGCAGAAAAAGAAGCCGACCTCGCCGGGTTTGCCGCTAGAAAAGCAGCCGCCGCCAAGGATGGGAAACTCCTTGGCATAGGTCTTAGTTACTATATCGAGTCTATTTTGGGCGACCAAACCGAAACGACCAAAATCGAATTTGCCGATGACGGGATGATAAATCTTTACGTCGGCACGCAGTCCAACGGCCAAGGGCACGAAACTGTATTCGCGCAAATCCTCAACGAACGCGCCGGCATCCCGTTCGAAAAAATCCGCATGGTACAAGGCGACAGCGACCTCATTGCCAAAGGCGGCGGCACGGGCGGGTCACGCTCTGTGACCATGCAAGGCAATTCGATCAATGTCACCGCTGACCTGATGATCGAGAAATTCAAACCCCTCGCCGAAGAAGACCTAGAAGCCTCCGCCGCTGATATCGTCTTTGAAGAAGGCGCGTTTCGTGTGGCAGGAACCGACCACACAGTCGATCTTGTGGCCCTCGCGGCCAAGGCGCGCACCAAGGGCGAAATTGAACTGCTGGTCACAGAAAAAGAAAACACCGTCCCCAATCGCTCCTACCCCAACGGCGCGCATTTCGCGGAAGTAGAAATCGACGCGGCAACGGGCGTAACGCGCTGTACCAAATACACCGTGGTGGATGATTTCGGCGTGTTGATGAACCCCATGCTCGCAGAAGGCCAAGTTCACGGCGGCGTCGCCCAAGGCATCGGCCAAGCGATCACCGAACATGTAGTTTACGACGAAGACGGCCAGCTTTTGACCGGCTCCTTCATGGATTACGGGATGCCGCGCGCGGATGACGTGCCGAACATGCCCTTCTTTGCCGAACTAACACCCTCCACGGCGAACGATATTGGCATGAAAGGCTGCGGCGAGGCTGGCACCGTTGGCGCGCTAGCAGCTGTGACCAACGCCGCGCTCGATGCGGTTTGGGATCTTGGAGTGCAACAAGTTGATATGCCCATGACCCCGCTTTCCATGTGGGAACGGCTAACAGCCGCCAAAACTGCCGCCTGACGATGGGCAAAAGTCTAAAACGCGTCTCAGCAGCGTTAGAGTCTGCTGGGATTTCAACGGATATTGTCGAAATGACCGTGTCCACCAAAACGGCTCAAGAAGCCGCCGATGCGATAGAGGTCGAGGTCGATCAAATCGCCAAATCGGTGATTTTTCGCGGCACGGTGTCAAACGCGCCCTTCCTTTTCGTCACAGCCGGAACCAACCGGGTCGATGCGCATTTAGCCAGCGCGCTTGCAGGCGAAGCTTTGGGCAAAGCGGATGCGGCCTTTATTCGACAAACCACCGGCTTTGCGATCGGCGGCTGCGCCCCAATCGGTGCCATCGCGCCGCTTCAGACGTGGATAGATCAGCGCCTGTTCGACTTCGACGTCATTTGGGCCGCTGCTGGCACCCCGCATCACATGTTCGAAATCGCCCCCAAAACCCTAAGCGACGCAATCGCCGCACCCATTGCGCATTTCACGGAATAACGTGACCTAGCGCGCAAATTTGCCGTGACGCAAAAACGCTGTGACTTGCCGGATGACAGCCCTGTTATTCATCATAAACGTGTGGGTCACAGGCAAAGTCATATGATCCGCCATTCCCTCAACCTTCGTGCTTTCCACGGAAACTTTGCCGTCATCCAAGCCGGGAATAAGCGCTGAAAACGCAGAAATGCTTTTGCGCCCCGCGATTATACCAAGGTCGAAATCAACAGGCCCCAACTGCCTTGGCAAATCATCTGGCCCAGTGCCAAGCGTTAATCCCGCCGACCCGTTGATCATTTCAAACGCTTTCCAGTCCTCGAATTGATCGACAATTTCTGAGCCATTGTTCGGGGGGCCAAGCATGACCGCCCTGCCAAAGCTTTTGGGGACATCGTCGCGCCGATGCAAAAAATACCAACGCAACAAAATGCCACCCATCGAGTGGGTCACAAAATGGGTTTTGTCCGCCCCAGCACAGCCCGCAAACCCGGCTTCTATGGCCTGAACGGAAAGCACATCAATTGGCTCTTTGGTGGAGGGGTAACCGACGCGGTTGGCAGTGAAACCATTGCGTTCCAACCGCCAAGCCAGATACCCCAGTGACGCATCGCTGCGCCCAAGACCGTGCAGCAACGCGACACAGTCCTTTGCGGACGCCAAGCTGCCCTGCATCAAAAGCAAAGCGCTAATTAGGAAAACTCTAATCAAGGACGACCCAGAAAATTCAAAACAGACCGCGCGGCGGCGGCATCTTCGGTTTCCAGCCGTTCAATAGTTGTTTGCATGGCCTGATCTTGCTCCCCCGATTGTCCGCGCAGCAGATTTGCCAGCGGCTCTGTTAGGTTTTCAGCAGTGCATTCATCGAAAAAATACTCTGGAACCGCCAAACTATCCGACACCAAATTGACCAAAGTTGCCGAGTTCGCTTGGAACAAGCGGCGCACCAAAAACTGGCTTGTTGCGCTCATTTTATAACCAATCACCATTGGCGTCGATTGCCGCGCAAGTTCCAATGAAACAGTGCCGGACGCCGCCAAAGCTGCATCAGATGCCGCAAAGGCCGCCAATTTCATATGCAA